>CAZPIZ010000071.1:7580-8647 GCA_964586615.1 uncultured Acidimicrobiaceae bacterium
GTGCCGAAGACGATTGGGATCCTGACCGCCGGTGGGGATTCCCCCGGTCTCAACGCCGCTATCCGGGCCGTTGGGAAGGCCGCCAGCAGGGCCTACGGAATGCATGTCATCGGCTTCCGCGACGGCTTCCGCGGTCTCATGGAGAACCGTTTTGTTCGACTCGACGATGAGACCCTCTCGGGCATCTTGACCAAGGGTGGGACCATCCTCGGCACAAGCCGGGAAAAGGTCCACAAGATGGACGTCGGGAACGGCAAGCCCATGGACATGCGCCCGATGATCAAGAAGGTGGTCGAACAGCACGATCTGGCCGCGCTCGTTTGCCTCGGCGGTGGCGGCACTCACAAGAATGCCCTCCGGCTTCTCGAGGCGGGCCTCCCCATCATCACCCTTCCAAAGACGATCGACAACGACGTTTGGGGCACCGACATTTCGTTTGGCTTCGATACCGCCCTGGGCATCGCCACCGAGGCCGTCGACCGTCTCCACTCGACGGCACACTCCCATCACCGGATCATGGTGGTAGAAGTAATGGGCCATAACGCCGGCTGGCTCGCTCTCGGGGCAGGGCTTGCCGGAGGAGCCGATGTCGTGCTCACCCCCGAGATCCCTTATGAAGTGGAATCCGTCGCCGAGTCGATCCTTCAGCGGAAGGCACGTGGCAGCTCCTTCTCGATCGTGGTTGTTTCGGAAGGAGCCATGTCGAGCGCGGAACGGACCGAGCACGATCGCCTCCGCCGGACGGTGGACGAAGCCAGGAACGACGATGACGAGGACGCCGCCAGGGCCGTCTTTGCCAAGTTCGAGGAAGCGCGGAGTCGCTCGACTGAAGAGATGGCGGAACGCCTCGAAGCCCTCACCGGTCTTGAAGCGAGAGTAACGATTCTCGGGCATGTCCAGCGGGGGGGTACGCCTTCCCCGGCCGACCGGGTACTTGCCACCCGTCTGGGGACGGCATGTGCCGATGCGATCGTGGCGGGTGAACTTGGCATGATGATCGCAGCCCGCGGTGAGGGTGCCGCTCCGGTCCCGCTCAAGGAAGTGGCCGGTAGGCGCAAGACCGTGCC
>CAZPIZ010000072.1:0-8622 GCA_964586615.1 uncultured Acidimicrobiaceae bacterium
GTCGATCATGGTGGCTCTTCCCCGCGATCGATTCAATGCCGATCTTCGGAAGGGACTGCAGGATCTCTTCATGACCCGTTTTAACGGCATCTCGGTCGATTACCACCTCGAGCTGGGCGAGACCGACCCCGCCCGGATCCATTTCACCGTGTGGGTCGATGGCCAGATCCCCGAGGTGGTGTACGAGCAACTGGAGAGCGAGGTCCTGTCGATGACCCGCAGCTGGGGCGACCGGGTGACCGAGAAGCTTGCGGAACGGGTTGGGCATGGCGAGGCACGCAGGCTGGCCGCGGTTTGGACTGGTCGCTTCCCCGATTACTACCGGGTGTCGGCCTCCCTCGATGCCGCGGCCGACGATGTCCTGGCCCTGGAGGCCCTCACCGGCTCGGATAACACCTTCCAGGTCGGTTTGCGTAACGAGGTCGACCCGGGGGAGCCCCTGACCAGAGTCGTGCTCTATCGCTCCGACGGAAAACGCCCCCTCTCCGAGCTGGTTCCGGCGCTGGAAGACATGGGTATGCGGGTGGTCGAGGAGGTGCCAACCCGGATTGGTGCCGGCGACAAGTTCTTCATCCACGACTTTGGCGTCCTGGGAAGCGACGGGAACCCCCTCGACCTCAAGGAGTGTGAGAACCGGGTCGCGGTCGCCTTGACCGCGGTCTGGATTGGGAAGGCCGAATCGGACGAACTCAACAAGCTGGTGATCACCGGAGGTCTGACCCACTGGGAGGTAGGGATTTTGAGGGCCTACCGGGTCTACTGGCGGCGGTTGGCGCCCTCATTCACCGTCGGTTACCTCAACGATGTTCTCAACGCCCATCCCCAGCTTGCGGCGGACCTGATGACATTGTTCGGAATGCGCTTCGACCCAGCCCGCGCCGAGCACGACCCGGCCGATCTGGAGCGTTCGATCGTCGAACGACTCGATGCGATCCCTTCGCTCGATCATGATCGAATCCTTCGCAGCTTTTACCGATTGATCGAAGCCACCCTGCGGACCAACGCCTATCTCGCCGGTCGTTCCGTGCTGTGTTTCAAGCTTCGGTCGGCCGACGTGCCCGATATTCCACAGCCGGTCCCGTTCGCCGAGATCTTTGTGTACGGGCTGGAGATTGAAGGAATCCACCTCCGCGGGGGACCGGTGGCCCGGGGCGGTATCAGATGGTCGGATCGGCGTGAGGACTATCGCACAGAGGTTCTCGGGTTGATGAAAGCCCAGATCACCAAGAACGCAGTCATCGTTCCCAGCGGGGCAAAGGGTGGTTATGTCCTCCGGCGGCCGCCTTCCGATCCCATGTTGGTGCCCGACGAAGTGCGCAAGCAATACGAGTCCTACATCCGCGCTCTCCTCGATGTGACCGACAACCTGGTCAACGGTCAGCCCGTTCACCCGGCCGGGGTCAGGGTTCACGATGGTCCCGACCCATATCTGGTCGTGGCAGCCGATCGGGGTACGGCCACATTCAGCGATCTGGCCAATTCCATCGCCGCCGAGAACGGCTTCTGGCTTGATGACGCCTTCGCCTCAGGGGGTTCCGCCGGCTACGACCACAAGAAGCTCGGCATCACGGCCATGGGCGCCTGGGAATCTTTGGAGCGGCATTTCACCGAGCTTGGCCTTGACCCCTACCGGGAACCGTTCACGGTGATCGGCATAGGCGACATGTCCGGCGATGTCTTTGGCAACGGGATGCTCTGTTCCGATCAGATCAAACTCATCGCAGCCTTTGACCATCGACACATCTTCATCGATCCCGACCCGGATCCGAAGAGATCTTTCACGGAAAGGCGGCGGCTCTTCGACCTTCCGAGATCGTCGTGGGGCGATTACGACCGCGCAGTCTTGTCCCCCGGTGGGGGAGTGTGGCCTCGATCGGCCAAGCAGATCCAATTGTCGGTGGAGGCACGGGCGGCGCTGGGGGTGACCCAGGCCAATTGGACGCCCCTGCAACTGATCAGAGCCATCCTCATGGCACCGGTCGATCTCCTCTGGAACGGCGGGATTGGCACGTACGTGAAGGCAAGCATCGAAAGCAACGAGGCGGTGGGTGATCGCGGGAACGACCCTGTGCGTGTCGACGGTTCGGCCCTCCGCTGTCGGACCGTGGTCGAGGGGGGCAATCTCGGCCTGACTCAGGCGGGGAGGGTCGAGTACGCCCTGGCCGGCGGCAAGATCAATACCGACTTCATCGACAATTCTGGTGGAGTCAACTGTTCGGACCGCGAGGTCAATCTCAAGATCCTGCTTGGGATCAGCGAGCATCGCGGAGAACTGACCCGACCGGAGCGGGATCGGTTGGTGGCCGCCTCCGCCGGGCAGGTGGTTGAGCGGATCTTGTATGACAACTTCCAACAGGCTCAAATGATCTCGCAAGAAGAGCGGGCGGCTTTGCGACGCGTCGGAGCCCACGAGCAGTTGATGGTCCAACTCGAGGCAGAAGGCATTCTCCGTCGAAAGCTCGACGGAGTCCCCCAAACCGAGACGCTGGCAGAGAGAAGTCGCAGCGGCCGCGGTCTCACCCGCCCTGAGATCGCGGTTCTGGTGGTCGACGCCAAGCGATCACTCAAGAACTCCCTGGTCGACTCCGACCTGGTCAATGATCCCTATTTGCTCGACGATCTGAATCATTACTTTCCCGATGACCTCTCGGTTCGATTCGAGTCGCTCATTCCCGAACATCCTTTGCGCAAAGAGCTCACGGCAACGGTCCTCGCCAACGACGTCGTCAACAGCGTCGGGGCCACCTTCGTCAGCCGGATGACGACCCGCAGCGGGGCCACCAAGGCGGACGTCGTCAAGGCCTACCGCATTGCCCGTGACGTCTCGGCCGCCAAACCCCGCTGGGAAGCAATCGAGCAGCTCATAGACGAGATCGACCTCAACGTCTGGTTCGAGATGATGACAGGTCAGGATCGGGTGGTGGCCTCATTGACCCGCCGCTATCTGGCACGTCTGCCAAAAACCGGGCTTGCCGAGGCTGTGGCCGCCGACGCTTCGGGCTTCGCCGAATTCGAGGATGCTCTGCCCGAGGCCGGTCCCGATGATTGGCGCGAGGCCCACCGGGCCGAGGGGGCGATATTGGTGGAAGCGGGGGTGCCGGTGGAATTGGCCCGACGGCACATCTTCCGACGTCAGCTGGTGCACGGGCCCAATGCCATCGAGCTCGCCAAGGCCCACGGACGCAAAGTCACCGAAGTGGCCGAAATCATGTTCCACGCCGGTAGGGCAGTCGGGCTCGATCGGTTGGAGGACATAGCCACAGGGTTCATCTTCAGCGATTCGTGGCTGCGATGGGCACTTGAAGCTCTTGAAGACGACATGGTCGAAATCAGGCGCACGCTGACCAAGAGAATCCTCCAGGGTGCCGGCGATCTGGCGCCTCAGCCAGCGGTCGAGGGGTTTCTGGAAGAGCACGCCGGAGCGATCGAGCGCCTCACAACCTTCCTCCGCGGAATTGGCTTGGACCAACCCGAGAATCTGGCTCCACTCATGATCGGAGTCCGCCAGCTCCGCGCCCTCATCGGCTGAAATCCCGCGACCCTGGGTCGTTTGCGTCGTCCTAACAACCAAAACAGCCCACAGAGTCAGCTTGACTGGAGTGTTGATCGGACCGACCACGAAGCCGAAGTAACATAACGGTGATTATGGGCGCTTGTTATTGCAATCAGTCTGCCGGTCCGACCGCCTTGGGTTCGACCCTAACGCCCCGGAGGTTGGCGGCGGCGCCGTACAGATGCCACAGAGCCGACCTGTGCCTGCCTGGATTGTCGGCTTCGGTCAGATCGTTGTCTACATCCTCCATGGCGGCCTCCAACTGATAGAGAGCATCCCTCAGTTCGACCAGATTCGCTCGAGACATCAGAACGTCGTCGGCTCCGAGGCCGTGGGATACCGCCAGGTGCCTTGCTTCGTAGGCGCGCTGACGGTGGCTGCGTCGGCAGTACGTCTGAGGCCGGCCCGGGCCCTCCGGGGCCCGAAACGCACCCCCACACCAGAGACACCTACGAATGATAGATAACGTCACTGTGACGTAATAATAGCGCGAAACACGGGTCAGCCGAGACGGGAGATGCGCTCGATGAGAAGCTCGGCAAATCGCACACCGTCTAGAGCCACCCCGACATCGGCATTGGCCGCTTTGCCCGTCACGTGCCACCGATCGACCACGGTCCGCCCCCGACAGAGCTCGGACTGGGTATCGACCGTCACGTAGCACTCCACCATGCTCACGAGATCGGGCCAGATGACGGTGGCCACAGCCACCGCGTCGTGAATCGGTGCTCCCACTCCCCCGGCGTGATGGCGGGGATGATTGGCGATGAAGAAGTCGAGCAGCTCCGCCACGAACCGTCCTGCCCGACCCATCGAGCGAAGACGTTCGGCGTGGGTCTGATCGAGCAATGCTTGGTGGGTGACCTCCAAACCGATCATCGTGATGGGCACACCTGAGTGATAGACCCGGTGGGCAGCCTCAGGGTCGACGTAGATGTTGAACTCGGCGGCCGGAGTGACATTCCCGGTGCCGATCGCCCCGCCCATCGACACGATCCGGCGCACGTTGCCGACGACCTCCGGGTATCGATTGAGCAGCAGGGCGATGTTGGTCAAAGGCCCTACGGGTATGAGCGTCACTGGCTCGGACGAGGACAGGATCCGTTCGGCCAGGAAATCCACGGCGTGAATCGGAGCCGTCCGGGTGATGGGGTCGGCCAGATCGGGGCCGTCGAGGCCGCTCTCTCCGTGAACGTGCGCCGCCACAACCAACTCTCGGATCAGGGGTCGGGAAGCCCCGGCAGCCACTGGCACCTCCTGGTGCCCGCTCAGCTCGAGCACCTTGAGGGCGTTGGTGGTGGTCTTGGGCAGCGTGGCGTTGCCCGCCACCGTGGTCACGCCCAACAGATTCAGCTCCGGGCTCGCAAGAGCCAGAAGGAGTGCGATGGCATCGTCATGGCCGGGATCGCAGTCGAGGATGATCGGGATGCTCATGAGGGCATAAGAGCATCGACTTCGGCTCCAGTTGGCATCGATGGCTGGGCACCTTCTTTGGTGGTGGCCAGCGCCCCGGCCGTGACGGCTCGCTGTAGCGCCTGTTCGGGGGCGAGCCCATCGAGTAGGCCCACGGTCAGGGCGGCCACGAAGCAGTCCCCGGCGCCGACGGCGTCGACGACCTCGACCCGTGGCGGGGTTGCCCTGGCAACCACCCGCCCGTGGCGATAGAGGGTCGCTCCCGAGCTGCCGAGCGTGAGAGCCACCAGACCGCGGACTTCGCTTAGATCGAGCCCCAGGGTGGCGTGCTCCACCTCGTTCACCACCACCAGATCGGCCCTCCTCAGGATCTCCTTGGGCACCGACCGGGCCGGAGCGGCATTCAGGCAGAAGAACCCGGTGGTCGCCGCGGCTGCGGCCGCGACGGTCTCGATCGGGATCTCCAGCTGGCACATCACGGACTCGTCGGCGCCCAGCTCGAGTGCCTCAGCCGTGAGGCCCCGGTTGGCGCCCGGTGCGACCGCTATTTGATTCTCTCCGCGCGCGTCCACCAGGATCGAGGCCACACCGGTTGGGAGGGTTTCGTGGATCCAGCACCGAGAAAGGTCCACGCCCGCCTCCTCAAGCAGAACCAGGGCCGCCTCCGCGGCCTCGTCATTTCCGACCGCGGCCACGAGGCTCACGGTGGCGCCGAGACGCCTCGCCGCCAGGGCCTGGTTGGCCCCCTTGCCCCCCGGATGCCGGGAGAACCTTCCATCGGTGACGGTTTCACCGGCGACGGGCAACCTGGGGACGCGCATGACCAGATCGAGGTTGACGCTCCCAACAACGGTGACCGAGGCCATAGAGCGGGACGTTAGCCATCGGTACACTCCCCCACCCTTGTCCACGGCACAGCCAGATCCCCGCGTAATCAAAGCTTTGAATCAGCTCGGTCGACCCTACGAGGTCATGGCCTGTGACCCGGAGTTGGCCGACACCGCCGCCTTCTGCGAGGCCTACGGCATACCGCTAGATCGTTCGGCCAACACCATCGTGGTTTCTTCACGGCGCCCCGAGGGCCGCCACGTTGCGTGTGTGGTGCTGGCAACCGATCGTCTTGATGTCAATGGTGAGGTGCGTCGGCGACTCGACGTCAAGAAGGCGTCGTTTGCCCCGGCCGAGGAGACCGTGAGCCTCACCGGGATGATGATTGGTGGGGTCACCCCGTTCGGGCTGCCGGAGGATCTTCCGATTTGGGTCGACGCCAGGGTGATGGCACCGGAGTGGGTCATTCTCGGAGCCGGTAACCGCAGTGCCAAAGTGCGCATCGCGCCGGAGCTATTGAGCGCTCTCGGCAACGTCACCGTTATCGAGGGGCTCGCCAGGGTCGCCCTCCCCGGCGGCGACGCGTGATCTTTGCACCTCCCGTTTCAACAAAAAGCTATATCCCACCACCCCGATCAGCGTGAAGGAAAACCACTCGATCGCGTACGTCAGGTGAGGGCCCTGATCGTTCGCGTCAGGCGGTATCACCGCGATCGGTAGTGCCTCCCCGGCCGGGTCGGCAACCAAGTACACGGGCAGGAGGGGGAACGGCATTTGTTCCTGAAGGCGGTCCAGATCGACCCGCGAGATCTGGCTTAGGCGGCCCTCCGGCTCGACCGGGCCGACCGATCCCCGTATCCGGGTGAGCCTTACCCATCCCGTCACGTCGACCTCGCCGACCGGAGGTGCGGCTGGGACGGGCACGGTGTCCATTGCGAGCGGGACCCAACCACGGTTCACCAGAACGGCTCTGCCGTCCGCCAGGAGCAGAGGTGTGATGACGTGCCATCCCGCCGTGCCCTCGTGCACCTGCGAACGCACGAGCAGTTCATCGCCCGGTTGGAAGATGCCGGTGGCTTCGGCACCTCGAAACTCAAGGGAATCGATGTCAGATCCCGCTCCCGCCATCAACTCCTCGATCGGAACCGGGGCAGCGGCCAGACGGTTCTTGAGGACGGTGTTCTCGATGCGTCGTTCTTCGAGGCGCCGGACCTGCCAGAACCCCAGGTTGACGAAGAGGATGCAGATGGTGACGACCAGGAGGTGGCCAAACCACCAGCGAGGGCTCCGAAGAATTCGGGACATCGTGTCTCAGCTTGTGCGTGTCGGCGCCCCCAGATCAAATCGAGAGGATCGTCAAGCCGCTAAGAAGCTCTCGTCGCTTTCGTCAGCCAATAAGGCCTCGGCCACGGCCATTGCTTCTCCCTCACCTCGCACTGCGGCCGGTTCGGTTATCCAGCGACGGATAGTGCTGTTCGTGCGGCCGGCACCTTCCAGGAGGCGAGCAAGATCGTCTGTCCAATACCATCTGGAATCTCCGTGGGACATGCCAACACCTCCTCTGGGTTGGGGAACTTGCCGAGTGTACGAGACGTGTCAAGGTCCCGATCGAGCAGCAGTTTCGGGCTGCTGACAGTCATCCGCGTACACCGATACATGGCCCGCGACGACCTCGAGTTTGCTTTGTCTCCCGTCCGCTGAATCCCAGAATCGACGCTGGACCGAACCCGTGATCCAGATTCGACTGCCGACATCGGGTGGAGCGGTCACAAACTCATCCTCAGGTTCCCACCAGATGACCGGTATGACATCGAGTCGGCTGTGGGGCTCCTCGGATCGGACTGCCACCAGAAGCCGCGCCATCCTGCTGCCGGAGTCGAGAACCCGATGCTCGGGCTCGGTCACCAGCCTTCCATCCAGCACCACCATGTTGAGATCCATCGGACCCCTCCTAACCCTCGGGGTATTGCCCTGAGACGTCGGTTTTTCGGGGAAGGCGAGATGGATCGAAGATACGAAGCGCGAGTGACAGAAAGTATTAGAGCTGGGCTTGCAACTCGTCGAGACCCGGCAGAGAGGGATCTTCGCGGGCGACGGCTGCGATCAGCCGGGCGGCCGCATCCTTGTCCCCGGCCGCAACGGCGACACGGGCCGCCACGAACCAGCGTCTGACCTCTGACTCGGCGGCCGGTGAGACCAGCCGTCCCGGTTTGATGACTCGCCAGGCGTCGTCAAGCCGTCCCTTGTCAAGAAGGTGGCTGGCATAGACGACGGCCGCCTCGCGCTGGGTGTCGCGGTCGCCACCCAGCTCCCCGAAAAGCTCCCAGGTCTTGTCGACATCGGCCGACCGCCCAAGGGCGCGCAGAGAGTCCATTTCGACCGGCATGTGAATGGTCTCGCCCGTGAAACGGCGGAATGCCCTGAGCTCCTGAAGCGCCGGGAGCCATTGCTCGGCGTAGTAGGAAGCCAGACCCAGAAGTTCACGGATGATCGAGGACTGCGGGGCCAACGCCTTTGCCTGACTGAGATGGTCCATCGCCCGCTTGTAACGTTCTTCGGCGTAGTGGGCGATGCCCACCTCGAGTTGGCGGACTGCCGCGTCGCGACGTTCCTTGGGAGTTGCCCGGATCACCTCATCCCGAACCCACTTGGGCAGCGTCCCGTCGGGGACGGAGGTGATGGTCCGGCTCCGCGAACCCTGCCCGGACGGCGGACGTGCCCTCGAATCATCTCTGGCCCTCGAATCATCTCTGGCCCTCGAATCTCTGGCCCTCGAATCTCTGGGGCCCGACGAACGCCCTCCTTCTCGAGATCGCGACCTGTCTGAA
>CAZPIZ010000073.1:0-1208 GCA_964586615.1 uncultured Acidimicrobiaceae bacterium
ATGGATAGTCGTGCCCACGTCGTTTGGCAGGGAACCTTGGCCGATGGAAGTGGTGAGGCCACGCTTGCAACCGGCGTCGGTGGCTCGCTCCCTGTGAGCTGGCCGAGCCGGACCGAGGCCCCCAGCGGCAAGACCAGCCCTGAGGAGCTCATTGCGGCTGCCCACGCAGCTTGTTATTCGATGTCGCTCTCGGGGGGACTCGGTCGAGCGGGTTTCACTCCGACCAAGCTCGAGACCGATGCCACCGCCAGCTTTGAGAAAACCGACGCCGGTTGGCGTCTGACCCGCATGGCCTTGCGCGTGGTCGGCGATGTGCCCGGGATCGATCAAGCTGCTTTTGTCGAAGCTGCCACCGCCGCCAAGGATGGCTGCCCGGTGTCCAATGCACTCAAGGGAAACGTGGAGATCACCATCGAAGCGGCCCTCGCCTAGTCGGAGGTGCCGGTCATCAACTGAATGGTGTTGCCGTCGGGATCGGAATATGTCGCGACCCTTCCACCCCAAGGCTCCTCCGAGGGCGTCCGCAAACACGGCACTCCGGCGGCTAACAGTCGTTGATGAGCCAAATCGATGTCGAGCACTGCGAGGTTGACCATGATGCGGAGAGGGTCTGTGGAGATCCCTTCCACGGTTTCGTGGACTCCAATCGTGAGTCGGGTGGCCCCCATTTGCTGATTGACTAGTTGGAAGTTGACGAAGTGGGTGCGGTCCGACCGGGGACGGAGCCCGAGCGATTCGACATAGAACTCGCGCATGGCCGGAAAACGCTGTTCCGACGTCCAAATCAGCACTCCGGCAAGGCCAACTATCAACCCCTCCACGACCAGAAACCATAGGGTGAATTTCGATTTGGTGGTTGTCGCGCTTTGCGGTAGCTCGAGGTAGTTGTCTAACTTGCCGCCGGGAGTCAGGGCGGCTCTTCCAATTTCATCCAGGTTCTCTCGGTTACTCGTTCGATCTGGGGCCGTCCTTCGTTTTCGTCTACCAATTGGAGGCTCCGTGCGTCGCTGGCGCTCGCCCCTCTCATCTCTGACAATTTTGGGCATGCTGTTCTGGCTGGGAACGGCGATGGCCCCCTCGGTTTCGTCGGGTGGCAGTACGACCACGACGACGGACACCAAAGCTGTGCAAGCAGCTGCGGCCGCCACGGTGGTCGGTGGAGGGGACCCGCTCCTGCCGTGGCCCGACGACTACTGCGCCGGTGGCTG
>CAZPIZ010000073.1:1308-8611 GCA_964586615.1 uncultured Acidimicrobiaceae bacterium
GCCCCACGACCGGTCGAAGAGTGGAGGTCGCTGGTTTCGGCCTACTTCGCACCCGAACATGTCGACCTTGCTCTCCGAATCATCAGCTGTGAGAGCGGTGGCGACCCCAACGCCCAGAATCGGCGTTCCGGGGCGGCCGGGCTCTTCCAGCACATCCCCAGATATTGGGAGGCGAGGGTGGCTGCGGCCGGGATGCCGGGAGGGTCGATATTCGACCCTATCGCCAATGTTGCCGCCTCGGCCTACCTGGTCTACAGCGACGGCTGGAGCCATTGGGCTGCCAGTGCCGGCTGCTGGAAGTAGGGGCAGATCGTCATAATCCTGGTTTTTGGGGGTTCCGGGCGATAGCTTGAGCTGCCATGCCGTTCAGCGGTCAGCTTTTCCTGGACGAGGACGAGCGGCCCCTCGAGGCCGACGTTGACTTCGTGGGGTCGGAGTTGATCGTTTCAACCGCCGCCGGGCAGATGGGTCGCTGGCCCCTGGAGTCGTGCCGGATCCAGCCCGACAACGGACGCTTCCTGATAACCGTCGAAGACGAGACGGCCTGGTTCGTCCCCGATGAGCCGATCGTCTTCACCCGCCTGGTGCTCGATCACTGGGGCGCGTCAAACTTGGCGTCGGCCATGAAGGCCGCCCGCGCCGCGGTCGAGCCTCGACCGGCTCTGGCGGCGGAGCCCGAAACCGAAGACGATCGTACTTCTTCCATGGCCGACGTCCTGGCCGGCCTTGACGGGAAGAGGAAATGGCAGATCGCCGGTGTCGTCGTCGGTCTCGTTCTCGTTCTTCTGGTCGCAAGCATGGCCGGAGGCGAACCCGTTTCCCCGTTGATACTCGGCACGGTCGCGACGACCACCACGATTCCGGCCACCCCGTTCGTCTTCCAGACGGGGCTTGATCGGGTGGCCGCCATGTGGAACGACGCCGCCACCGAATTGGGTCTCGAGGTGTTTCTGCTCGAGGTGACTACGGGCAACAGGCTGCAAAACCCTTTGGTGGGAAACCTCGTCCTCTACGGGACCGTGGACCCGGGAACGAAAACTGTCCACAGCCTCATGGTTTCCGCCGGACCGGCCCTGGGCGAAGAGGGGACCGCGGTTCTGGCTGTGTGGGGGAATTTGATTGCGGTCGTTAACCCCGAGCTTGATCCCGACGGTCGGCGGGCGATTCTGGAGAGGCTTGGGGTCGACCTCAAGCGGCCCCTAACGCTTGGTCTCGATACCGAGACAACCGAGTCGGGGGCCAGGTACTGGCTGCGATCCGGGGTCCTCAACGGCCGGGTGCTTCTCGGAGTCCAACCGATTCCCTGAGATCCCAAGTCACAATTCACAAGTCACTTGTGACTTGAGGCTTGGGATACCATCTGGCACCGTGACCGAGGTTTTCATCGTCGATGCCTGCCGTACTCCCATGGGGAGAATCGGAGGTCAGCTGGCTCATGTTCGACCGGATGACCTGGCTGCCCACGCCATCCGCCGTCTCCTCGAGCGGCATCCCGGGTTCGACCCCTCGTCTGTGGAAGACGTCGTTTGGGGAGCCGCCAATCAGGCGGGGGAGGACAACCGCAATGTTGGGCGCATGGCGGGGCTGCTCGCCGGACTCCCCATCGAGATCCCGGGTGTGACCGTCAACCGTTTGTGCGGGTCGGGGCTTCAGGCAGTGATCGGTGCCGCCCACGCCCTCGGCGGCGGGTGGGGCGAGGTGATGATCGCGGGAGGCTCCGAATCGATGAGCCGGGCGCCCCTGGTGATGTCAAAGGCCGACCGTGCCTTTCCCACCGGCACCCCCGAAGTCGCCGACACCGTGCTCGGTTGGCGGCTGGTCAACCCGCGGATGAAAGAGATGTACCCGCCGATCACGCTGGGAATGACCGCCGAGATGGTCGCAGAGAAACATGGAATCTCGAGGGACGATCAGGACGCCTTCGCCCTGACCAGCCACCAGCGGGCGGTGGCTGCTCAAGCATCGGACCGTTTCAAGGAAGAGATCGAGCCAATCGACGCTCCCGTTGATCACCGGGGACGGCGCTCGGTCACGTTGACCGGCGACGAAGGACCCAGGTCAGACACGTCCCTTGATGCCCTTGCCGCCCTTGCTCCGGTGTTCAAGAAGGATGGCACCGTCACCGCCGGCAACTCCTCGCCGATGAACGACGGCGCCGCCGCATTGCTGCTCGCCACCGGGGAGGGGCTTGATCGACACGGGCTGACCCCGATGGCTCGCCTGGTCTCCTCGGCGGCTGCGGGGGTCCACCCCGACTTCATGGGGATCGGCCCGGTTCCCGCCTCCAGGAAAGCGCTGGAGAGAGCGGGCATCGCTTCCGACGCTCTCGACCTCGTCGAGTTGAACGAAGCCTTCGCAGCTCAAGCGGTTGCCTCGGTGCGCCGACTCGATCTCGACCCGGCCCGGGTGAATGTGAACGGGGGAGCGATCGCACTCGGTCATCCGCTCGGAGCTTCAGGGGCCCGGATTCTGACGACCTTGATCTACGAACTCGTCAAACAAGGTGGTCGCTATGGACTTGCCACCATGTGCATCGGGGTAGGCCAGGGAGTCGCCGCGGTCGTCGAACGGGTATGACGCCTCCGGGCCCACTCGACGGCATCCGGGTCATCGAGTTCGGGAATCTGGTTGCCGCCCCCTACTGCGGGATGCTCCTGGCCGACCTCGGGGCCGAGGTGATCAAGGTGGAGCCGATGACGGGCGACCTGGCCCGGGCCATCGGTCCTTTCATCAATGGCGAGAGCTCGTTCTTCATGTCGGTCAATCGTGGAAAGACGAGCCTGGCCGCCGACCCCAAGAACCCCGAGGTGGCCGCAGCCTTGCGACGGCTAGTTGTCGAAGCCGACGTAGTCCTTCACAACCTGCGGCTGGGAGCCATCGAGCGAATGGGACTCGGCCCTGATCTGATCGCCGAGGCTCCCCGCCTCGTCTATGCGGTGATTTCAGCCTTCGGGACCACGGGCCCATCCTCACAACGGGCCGGAATCGATCTCGTTTTCCAGGGCGAGTCGGGGATGATGTCCATCACCGGCGGGGACGGTGAGCCGCCCCACAAGACAGCCACCACGATCGCCGATTTCGTGGCGGGGACCAACGCCGCCGCCTCGATCTGTGCCGCGCTGGTGGGCCGTTCAGTGTCGGGCCGGGGCCGTCTGGTCGAGGTCTCGCTCCGGGACGGCCTTATCGCAGTGCAGGCAGGTTGGAATGCGCAGTTCTTCGCTTCCGGCGAGCAGCCGCCCCGGACCGGAACGGCTTCACCGGTGACGGCACCGAATCAGACCTTCCCCACCGGAGATGGTCACATCAACCTGGCGGTTGTCTCCGACCGCCATTTCACCGAGGTGTGCCGGTTGCTGGGTCTCGACCATCTCATCGACGACGATCGTTTCGCGGACAACCCGTCGCGGGTGGCCAATCGTGATCCGCTAACGGATGCCCTTGAGGCAATCCTCGCCTCCAATTCCACGGAGCACTGGATGGGGGTGTTCGGTGACGCCGGTCTTGCGGTGGGCCGACTGCTTGACCTGCGGTCGGTGTTCGAAGATCCACAGGTGATTCACAATCAGATGGTGGTCGAAATGGAACATCCGGTGGCCGGGAAGATCAGAGTGGCCGGCTCTCCGTTGCGTATCGACGGCGAATCGGCCCGGGCCACCATCGCCCCCCCTCTTCTCGGAGGCGACACCCGCCGAATTCTCCGCATGGCCGGTCTTGCCGACCATCACATCGACCGTCTCGCGTCCGAGAAGGCTGTCCTCTTGGGCCCATCGCCATGATCAGGTGCGCACGCAGCGACCTGGCGGGTGCTCTCAGCGGATTGGCGCTGCCTGAAAACGCGCTGGTCTTCGTCACCGACCCTGCGGTCTCTGACGACTGGAGCGCGGTGATGGAGGAGTTGACGGAGGCGTTCGATCTGTCGCAGACCGCGGCCAGGAACGGGGGACCGGTGGTCTACGTGCTCGACGGTGACGACCTGCTGGGGCGGCGAGGGCCAGGACGGGCGATGGTGGCGTGCGGACTGCTTTCAGCCGCCCGCACCCTGGCACTGGAGACTGCCAAGTCAGGTGTACCGGTGAATGTGCCAGTAAATGTGCTTGCTCTCGACGAGAGCTCTTCACCTGAATTGGCCGGTTTCTGGGTGGAAACCCTTTGCCGTCGGAACGGTCCTAACGGCGAACTGATCCGACTGGGTGGTGGCCATCTCGGGAAGGCTCTGCCGTGAGCACACGGATCGATGGAGCAGCGGTGGTCACGGGTGCCGCGGGCGGGATTGGCCGGGCGATCTGTCGACGATTGGCCGCGGCCGGTTCGCTGATCGTGGCGGTGGACCTGGCCGATCGGTTAGGGGAAACCGTGGCGGATCTGGAGTCGTCCGGTTGCCCGGTGGTCGGTGTGCAAGCCGACCTGACTGCGGATGAGGGGCTTGATGCCGTGCTCGAGGCCCTCCCGCCCTCGGTTCCTCTGAGGGTGATCGTGAACAATGCCGGCATCACCCGGGATGCCCGGCTCGTCAACATGAGTTCTCAGGACTTCCGCGCGGTGCTGGAAGTCAACCTGGGGGTGGCCCAACGCCTTATTGGCAAGGTGTTGCCGCGGTTGGAGTTCGGGGCCATCGTCAACATCAGCTCACGGGCCTATCTCGGCAACTTCGGCCAGTTCAATTACTCGATGTCAAAGGGAGGCATGATTGGCCTCACCCGCGCTCTCGCTCTTGATCTCGCGCCGGCGGTGAGGGTAAATGCCATCGCCCCCGGTTTGATCGGCACCGAGATGTCGATGGCGATCCCCGACGATGTCCGCCAGAGAATGGTGGCAGCCATACCACTAGCCCGCATGGGCTTTCCGGAGGAGGTGGCCGACCTGGTGGCCTTTCTTGCCTCCGACGACGCCGCGTATATCACAGGCGAGGTGATAGCGGTTGGCGGTGGTAGAAGTCTGTCGAGATAGCCAAGTGGTGAGATTTGAGTCTCAAGTCGCAAGCTCCTTTGTAGCAAGTAAAACTTAAATCGCTCGTTCCTCACCACAGGAGCCGCGTCAGTGTCTCCGCTTCCAGGACGGGCTGAGCGGCTTCGTTCTCCACCACCACCTCACGTTTCACCAGGAGCCAGCCCCTTCCTTCCTCACCTTCTGGCAGGCCCGCCTCAACTCCAAGCAGGGTTGCCCGCGCCCGGAGCCGGTCGCCTACCTTCGCAAGAGCCAGGACCCGACACCGCTCCAACCCGTAGTTCACGGCCATGCCGGGTGCCTCGATCGGAAGCTGGATTGACGACGTCAGACCCGGAATGAGTGCGAGGATCAAAAGAGTCGGGACCTCCTGGTTGGCCTGTCCAATCGCTCTCCCGAACATCTCGATCCGGTCTGGTGAAAGGGCCGTCCAATCGCTGGTTCCGAGTTCGGTTCCGATCAAGGGCTTGAGCCTGTCGCGTGCATCCCTGGCACTCATCGAACGACGGTGATGGGTTGGTCGGTCACCATGTGGGCGGTGCCCCAGATCTCGAGTTCTACCGGTTCCCCTTGGTCGAGATGGACCGTTAACCGATCCGCGGACACCTCGACTCTCACCCGTGAGCCCCAGATCGACACGACGAAGCCGAGGCGATCCCACCCGGGGGGAAGGTTGGGTGAGAGCTGCGGGGTCCCATATTGACGGGCGGGGGGCCCGGTGCCCTTCCGCCTCTTCCAGCTAAACCCGCCGAAGCCGGAGACCAGGGCCTGCCACACTCCTCCGGCCGTTGCCATATGGACGCCATCGGCGGTGTTGCCGGCCAGGTTGGCGAGGTCGAGAAAGGCGGCGTGGCGGAAGTAGTCGATGGCCAGATCGGAATGTCCGATCCGGGCCGCGACCGCCGCCTGGATCGGCGAGGACAACGAGGAATCCCCGGTGGTGATGGGGTCGTAATAGTCGAAGTTGGCCCGGGCCAGATCATCGGAGAACTCCTCCGGCAGGAGGAACATCGCCATCACTACATCGGCCTGCTTGAGCACCTGGTGCCGGTAGATGACCAATGGATGGAAATTAAGGAGCAACGGATATTGATCGGGGGGTGTGTCCCAGTCCCATGGCTCGCGTTCGAGAAACCGGGCATCCTGTGGGGTGATACCCAGATCCTGATCGAAGGGAAGCTCCATCGCCTCGGCGGCTCTTTCCCAATCGTCGACCTCGGAAGGGTCGAGCTCGATGCGTTGGGCCAGGGTCTGGTAGCGGTCGGGATGTTCGGTGGCCATGCGTCTCGCCCATTCGGTTGCCATCAAGAGATTGAAGCGAGCCATATGGTTGGTGTAGGCGTTGTCGTCGACCAGAGCGGAGTATTCATCGGGTCCGGTGCACATGTGGATGTGGAATGACTCCGCCTCGGAGTCGGTCTTCTGAAAGAAGCCGAGATCGGTCCAGAAACGTGCGGTCTCGACGGCGATCTCGACGCCGTATTGCCACAACAATTCTTCGTCACCGGTGGCGGCGAGGTAGCTGTTGATCCCGTAAACGACCGCCGCATCAATGTGGTACTGGGCGGTCCCGGCTTCGTAGGACGCCGAGGCTTCTTCACCGTTGATCGTCCTCCACGGATAGAGAGCGCCGGTGTGGCTCAACTCCGTCGCCCTTCTTCGGGCGGCCGGTAGCAGTGAGTGGCGGAATCGGATCAGTTCGGCCGCGGCCCCCGGCGAATGATGTGCAAGGAAAGGCAGAACGAACACGTCGTTGTCCCAGAAGTAGTGGCCTTCATAGGCCTGCCCGGTCAGTCCCTTGGCCGGGATACCCGTCCCCAGGAGCTGGACAGAGGCCTGATGGAGCTGGAAAAGAGTCCAGTTGATCGCCTGTTGCAGTGCCGGGTCGCCCCCTATCTCGATGGCGGCGTGACTCCAGAACTCATTGAGTGAGGCTTGTTGTTCACGGGCAAGCCCTGCGAAGTCCGGGGCGAGCCGCAACTCGGTTTCGGCTTCGGCTTGATTCGGCGAGAGGAGATAGGCCACCCTCTTCTCGATCGGCGACCCCGTCAGGGTGAAATCGAACTCGTCGACCGGGAGCGGTTCCATTACGACCGCTGAGCGATGGGGTCCGTGGTCTAGGGCGAGGGCGAGATCCATCTGGCTCCGCGCGGTTCGAAAGACCATCGAGAGAGCCGGGGCCTCGATCTTGATCGGGCCGGCTTCAAACACTCTCCGGCCGAATGACCTGGCTCGGCGCGGATCGAACTCGGATTCACCGACAGAGAGATAGTTGGTGTCTTGTCGATTACGCCACCCGCTCACGATCGTTGGCGTGGCCGAACCTTCCGAATGGGCGGGGGGCCCGGTGCCCTTCCGC
>CAZPIZ010000074.1:0-5522 GCA_964586615.1 uncultured Acidimicrobiaceae bacterium
TGCGGATTACGCGCCGCCACCTCCCGTCATCGAATTCCCAGTATGGGCCGGATGGTCATATCGATCCCCGGTCTCGGAAAGCTCTTGAGGGCCTTCGCCGGACCGTGAGGTCTCAGACTTTGGTGATGGTCACCACCGGGTCCGAGCCCAACGAGGGAGTTCCCGGCTGATTGAACGGAACATACACCACACCGTGAATCAGGCTCTCATCGATGCGGACCGGAAGGCGGGCAGAGCCGGCGCTGGTTTTGACGTCGGCCATGGCCTCCTCGTTGAGGCCCAGACGCCGGGCATCGTCGGGGTGGAGGTAGACCGCCCCACCGGGTGACAACTCGGCGAGTGACACCCCATGCCGAAGCAGCACTCCATCGTCGAACATGGTCCGTGCGTAATGGAGGACGAATTCCCCGGACTGAGTCTTCCCTGGTGTGTCCGCTGGCAAGTACGACAATGGCTGGCTGGCGGCCTCCAGAGGTACCACCACCCCGTCTCTCTCCGCCTCCACCAGATCCCAGGTAACACCGTCGTAGGCGGCCGCCACCGTCGAGATCTCCTTGGAGATGGCCTCGGGCGAATCGAGACCGATCGGGCTACCCATGCGAGCAGCGAGGTCGTCGAGGATCGACCAATCGGGCCGGCTCTGGCCGGGCCCGGGAACCACCCTGGCCACCTTCTGCACCCTGCCCTCGAGGTTGGTGACGGTTCCCTCCTTCTCGGAGAAGCTCTCGGCGGGAAGCACGACGTCGGCCAGCCGCGAGGAGTCGGTCAGGAAGAGATCGATCGCCACCACGAAACGGGCGGTGTCGACGGCTTTCCTCGCCAACCCTCCGTCGGGAGCATCTCGCACCGGATCTGCCCCGGCCAGGACCAGGCCGATGATCTCGCCAGCAACCAGGCCCTCGAGAATCCCCCGGGCATCGCGGCCTCGTGTGGACGGAATCTCACCCCACACTCCCCCCAGATCGGAAGAGCCCATCGCCACCCGGCCCGGGAGCAGGCTGGGCGCCAGACCCATGTCGAGCGCCCCATAGATATTGGAGCGTCGGGCCAGTGGCAGGAGCTTGGCTTCCGGGAGGGTTCGAACCCAGGCGGCCACGGCCTCAGCCAGCCGGGGATCCTCGGTATAACCGGTCCGTCCGACCAGGGCCACGATCGGACCCTCGGCAAGGGCGGCGGCGATCTCGGGATATCGATCTCCCTTGAGACCCGTAAGGACATCGGCCCCTGCACCAGGACGATATGAGATTCGATGGGTGGCCCGGTCGTCGAGACCGGTGCGGCGGGGATGGATGACAACGAGGGCTGCGCCCCGTTCCTGGGCGGCGTGGCGGACCCGCAGATAGAGGGTGGGATGCTCCTCTTTGAGATCCGATGCCCAAACCAGGATGGTCTTGGCACGATCGAGGTCGGCGATCAGCGCCCGGTCGGGCGTGGAGGCCAGAAACTGGGGCTCGAGACCATCGTCCATCTGGGCGTCGACGTTGTTCGTGCCCAGGGCCACTCTGGCGAACTTGGACAATGCGTAAGCGTCTTCGTTGGTTCCTCTGGCACCGCCGAGCACCGCGCTCTGCTGACCGGCGTCGCGGATCTCACCGAGCCGGAAGGCGACCAGGTCGAGGGCTTCGGCCCATGAGGCCTCTGCGAACGAGCCGTCCTCCTGACGAATCAGGGG
Organism: uncultured Acidimicrobiaceae bacterium; assembly: GCA_964586615.1. Classification (GTDB taxonomy): domain Bacteria; phylum Actinomycetota; class Acidimicrobiia; order Spongiisociales; family ZC4RG35; genus DATEEG01. The sequence continues at coordinate 1,673 of CAZPIZ010000074.1, forward strand.
TGTGGTCAGACGGTCCTCCGACTCGATGTACTGAAAGGCGAAGCGACATTTGTCGGACAGCCAACCCCAGTTGGTGGCCTGGGCATCGACACCGAGGAAGCGCAGCACCTCGTTCTGGCTGGCCTGTATTGAGATCCGTTCTCCGGACGTGCAATGAGGGCAGGTCGACTCCACCGCCACCAGATCCCAGGGCCGGGCCCGAAACCGATACGGCTTAGCGGTTAGGGCACCGACCGGACAGATCTGAACCGTGTTGCCGGAGAAGTACGACGAAAACCCAAGCTCGGGGAAGGTGTTGATCTGGGTGTAGTTGCCTCGATCGATGAACTCGATCAAAGGATCACCGGAGACCTCGTCGGAGAATCTCGTGCACCGTGCGCAAAGGATGCAGCGCTCCCGATCCAGATAGACCAGTTCCGAGATCTTGATCGGCTTCTCGAAATGCCGCTTCTCCTCGACGAAGCGGGACTCACCTGGCCCGTAGGCGATGGTGTGATCCTGGAGCGGGCACTCGCCTCCTCGATCGCAGACCGGGCAATCAAGAGGGTGGTTGATGAGGAGGAACTCGAGCACTCCCTCCTGTGCCTTCTTGACCACCTCCGACTTGGTGTCGACCACCATTCCCTCGGCCACCGGGTTGGTGCACGCCGTGATCAAGGCGCGCCCCCTCGGGGTCTCGATCTCGACCAAGCACATCCGGCACATCCCCACCGGCCTCATCCGCGGGTGGTAACAGAAACGGGGGATATAGCTGCCATTGTCCTGGGCGGCATTGATCAGCATCTCCCCCTTGGGTACCTGCATCTCCTTGCCGTCGACCGTGATCTTTACGATCTCGTTGGACACCACCGCTGAAATTGCAGATCTGCTGAGCGATCTGTTGCCGTTGGTGGTGATCTTGACGGTCTCAGCCATGAGCGGCTCCACTCCTGACTTCAAGGGGGCACCGGCCTTCATGGATGTGAGCCATCACCTCGCCCTTGAAGTACTTGCTGATGGAGATGATTGGCGAAACCGCGGAGGGACCGAGCGGGCAGATCGTGGTCATCTTGGGAGGCCACGCCAGCCCCACCGAGATGTTGTCGGAGACATCGAGCAGGAGGTCGGCGTCGACCACTCTCCCCTGGCCGCTCTCGATTCTTCGCAAGATCATTTCGAGCCAGGTGGTGCCCTCCCGGCACGGTGTGCACTGCCCGCAGGATTCGTGGGCAAAGAACCGAACGATCCGTTCTGCCGCCCTCACCACGCAGGTGGTTTCATCCATCACCACCACCGCTCCCGAACCGAGCATCGACCCGGCCTTGGCGGTGTCGTCCTTGGTGACGGGAAGATCGAGGTGATCGGCCGGCACGAACCATGGAGCCGAGGCGCCGCCCGGAATCCAGGTCTTGAGCTGACGATCGTCACGGATACCACCCGCAACGTCGTAGATCATCTCCCTCCAGGTCAGCCCGTGAGGCAGCTCGTAGTTGCCTGGCTTGCGAACATGACCTGACACAGAGAACAGGAAGGTGCCGGTATCGGCTGCGTGACCGAGGGCTTTGTAGTCCTCAACCCCCCGGATGAGGATGTGGGGCAGGTTCGAGAGCGTTTCGACGTTGTTGACAATGGTTGGCATGTTGTAGAGACCGATTGCGGCCGGGAAGTAAGGGGGCTTGAGCCTGGGTTCGCCCCGCAAGCCCTCGAGGGAATTGATGAGAGCGGTTTCCTCCCCGCAGATATAGGCGCCACCCCCGAGATGAACCGTCACCTCCAGGTCGAAGGAACTCCCGAAGATGCCCTTCCCGAGATAACCCTTGGCATAGGCGTCATCCACCGCCTTCTGAACCCGGCGGGCCGGTTTCGAATACTCGCCACGGATGTAGATGAAGGCGTGGTGAACCTCATTGGCGATGGAGGCGATGACGATCCCTTCGACCATCTGGTGGGGGTCGCGCTCGAGAAGCTGGCGATCCTTGAAGGTCCCGGGCTCGGACTCGTCGCCGTTTACCACCAGATAGGCGGGCCGGGCCGGAGCGAGAAAGCTCCACTTGAGACCAGCCGAGAAGGCCGCGCCTCCCCGCCCGAGAAGACCCGAGCCCTTTATCAATTCGACCAGTTCGTCGCGGGTCATCCCGACCGCACGCCGCGCCTGGGAGTAGCCGCCGGTCCCCTCGTAGCGATCAATGGTGTGACTGTCGCTGGGATGGTCGGTCATCCGCTGGGTGACAACGCGGGGATAAGACGTCACGATTGGTCCCCGAAAGCGTCGGCGACGGTGCCCAACGGTTGGAACGCCGGATAGGGGCCAGTTGCCCCGAACTCTTCCTTGACGGCCCAATCGAATGAGCGATTGCCGCCAAACAGTCCCTGCATCTCATCGGTGTTGACCACCGGGGGACGGGCTGTCTGGAGCCAGCGAACCAGTTCCCTCGCCTTCTCGGGAGTGACCCCCTCGATCAGCTCGTAGTTCACCTGCACCGCCGGAGCCCCGCCACAGGCGCCGATGCACTCGGCGTGCTCCACCGAGATCAGGCCTTCGGAGTCGGTTTCGCCGTGGGGCACTCCTGACTCGTCTTCCAAGGCATGAAGAACCTCATCGCTCCCGAGCAGCATGCACGAGATCGATGTACAGCAGGAGATCAGGTACCGCCCGGTCGGTTCCCGCTTGTACATCGTATAGAAGGAGGCCACGGCCAGAACCTGGGCCGGCGTGATCCCCACCCACCCGGCGACCTCGGCCATACCGGCCTCGGTCAGATAACCCTCCTCGACCATCGCCAGATAGAGAAGCGGCATCACCGCAGAGCGTTTGGTCGGGTACCGGGCAAGGATGACCCGGGCGCGCTCTTGGGTGGACTCTGGCCAGTTGCTCATCGCCGATTCCTCATTGCGAGCGAGAATAGGAAGACACGGCGTAGCCCGGGAAATCAGGTCAGAGCTTGGCGCAACCAGCCGATACCCTGTCCTCAGTGTTCCTCGATCCCCAACATCTCCTGGAAACCTTTGGAACGATCGGCCTGTTTCTCATCGTCTTCGCCGAATCGGGCCTCCTGATCGGGTTCTTTCTGCCTGGAGATTCTCTCCTCTTCACCGCCGGACTCCTCGCTGCCCAAGGCACCCTCAGCCTGCCGGTGATCATGGTCGGATGCTTCCTGGCGGCTGTCGCGGGCGATCAGGTCGGCTACGCCTTCGGAAACAAGGTGGGGCCCGCCCTCTTCCGGCGCCCGGACTCCCGTTTCTTCAAACAGGAGTACATCGACAAGGCGCAGCACTTCTTTGAGCGGTACGGCGCCAAGACGATCCTCCTGGCGAGGTTCGTTCCGATCGTTCGGACCTTCGCCCCAATCGTGGCCGGGGTTGGAACCATGCGCTACCGAACCTTCGTCACCTACAACGTGATCGGTGGTCTTCTTTGGGGAGTTGGCGTCACCCTCCTCGGCTACATGCTCGGCGAATTGATCCCCGACATCGACACATACCTCCTGCCGATCATCGTCGTGATCATCCTGCTTTCTGTGATTCCGATCGGTTTGGAGTGGTGGAAGTCTCGAAAACGGCGGACCGTCTCCGCCGACCAGTAGTCCGCGGTTTCTCAGGCGTCGAGGACTTTGAGCATCCGTTTGAGCGCTACCTGACGGTACGAGTACTCGATCAGCTCAGCCACCTCGGTCCAATCCGGCTTGGCCACGGCGAGGTCGAGGGCAAGCCAACCATACGGAGCGTGATAAGGCGGCACAAAGATTCGCTTGTCTGCGATCAGTGCCGGCTGCTCAGCCAAATCGGGCTTGAACACCACGGCGAAGGGGTGGTCGTCGGCATCCTCCGCAATCACCCGCGAGCAACCCGGGGTTAGAAAACCTTCACACGA
>CAZPIZ010000074.1:5622-8602 GCA_964586615.1 uncultured Acidimicrobiaceae bacterium
CGGCATCCTCCGCAATCACCCGCGAGCAACCCGGGGTTAGAAAACCTTCACACGACCGGCACGCGGGCGAAACCGTGAAGGTTTTCGCACCAAAACGGTGGGTAAACCTTCCCAGAAGCTGTCCTAGCGGTCGACGTCTCCCATAACCGGGTCGAGGGAGGCGATGGTGGCAACCGTGTCGGCCATCAAAGAGTCGGCCATCATGATCGGCAGCCCCTGGAGGTTGTAAAAGGAAGGCGCCCGGGTGTGCATCCGGTAGGGCTTGCCCTCACCGTCCGAAACCAGGTAGCAGCCGAGCTCTCCCCTGGGCGATTCGATCGCCACGTAGGTCTCCCCCGGTGGTACCCGGAAACCCTCGGTGAAGATCTTGAAATGATGGATTAGAGCCTCCATCGACTCATCGATCCGCTGGCGGGGAGGTGGGGTCACCTTGCGGTCGTCGGTCCGGTAGTCGCCCTTGGGCATGGCCTCTGCGACTTGCTGGACGATCTTCACGGATTGGAGCATCTCTTCGATCCGAACCCGGTAGCGGTCATAGACGTCGCCGCCCTCCCCGACCGGCACCTCGAACTCGAACTGCTCAATCCCCGAGTACGGGAAAGCCTTGCGGAGGTCCCAGGCGACGCCGGTCGAACGGAGAGTCGGGCCGGTGATGCTGTAGGCCAGACACTCCTCCCGGGTTATGACGCCGATCCCCCGGGTCCGACCCGTCCAGATCGGGTTCTCCTTGAGCATGCTGTCGTAGTCGGCAATGCGGGCGGGGATGTTCTCGCAGATTGCGGCCACATCGGCTCTCCATCCCGGCGGAAGATCGGCCGCCACGCCGCCGGGCCGGATGTAGTTGTGGTTGAGACGTAGCCCGGTGACCTTTTCAAAAAAGGCCAGGACCTGTTCGCGCTCACGAAATCCGTAGGTGAAGATCGAAAGAGCCCCGATATCCATCCCATTGGTCGCCATGGCCACCAGATGCGACGAGATCCGGTTGAGCTCGGTCATCAGAATCCGGATCGCCTGACCACGAGGCGGGACCTCAACGCCGAGGAGCCGCTCCACGGCCAACGAGAAGGCCAGTTCGTTGTGAAGGGGCGCCAGGTAGTCCATGCGGGTCACGTTGGTCGGTCCCTGCATGAAGGTCAGACCCTCACCGGTCTTCTCCATACCCGTGTGGAGGTATCCGATGATCGGCTTGGTCCTGCGAATCATCTCGCCTTCAAGCTCGATCTGAAGCCGTAGCACTCCGTGGGTGGAGGGGTGCTGAGGGCCCATGTTGATGATCATCCGCTCATCGTCGGGCAACTCTTCGTCGAAGATGTAGTCGTCGTCCACAACCACACCGAGTTGCTCCTTCAACCTGAAGGCATCCTCGTCCTCACGCATTTCCTGGGCGCCCTCATCGGTCGAGGAGGTGTCCCACAATTCGATCTCTTCGGGCTCCTCGGTGCCCGAGATCCAGAGGTCCAGGTTCTCCCGTTCCCCTGTTGTCTCTTTGGCCGATGTTGTCTTTTCAGTTTCGCTGGTGGTCATCAGGTCACCTTGTGCGAGGCTTTGAACTGAACCGGGACGGCTCCGACCGCGAAGTCCTTGCGGAGGGGATATCCCTCCCAGTCGTCGGGCATGAGGATTCGAGTCAGGTCGGGGTGATCCGAGAACTCGATGCCAAAGAGGTCGTAGACCTCCCGTTCTGGAAAGTTGGCACCCGGCCAGACCGGAACCAACGAAGGCACCGTCGGATCGTCACCCGGAGCCCCGACGATCACCCGGAGCCGGATTAGGTGCTGCATCGAGACCAGGTTGACAACCACCTCGAAGCGTTGATCGCGACGATCGAGCCAGTCGACCGCGGTGACGTCGGCGAGCATCTCAAACCCGGCATCGCGAGCCGCCTCACCAAATATGGCCAACTCCTCCCGCGGAAGGGTTACTACATCCTGTCCAAATGAGGTCGACCAGGCGGCGTTCTCAAACGACTCGATCAGCGCGCTCAGAATCGGATTGGCAGGAAGCAGTCTCTTCTCCTCCTCAGCCACTGCACCTTCGGCAGGTATCGACTCATCACTCACCACTCCTACGCCTTCCCGGCCATGATGTTGTCGTGCAGGGTGAGGATCCCATGCATCAGACTCTGGGGCCCGGGTGGGCAACCGGGTACGTAGATGTCGACCGGGACCACCTGATCGACGCCCTGCACCAAGGCGTAGTTGTTAAACATTCCGCCGGTAGAGGCGCAGGCCCCCATCGAGATGACCCATTTCGGGTCGCCCATCTGATCGTAGACCTGGCGAAGGACCGGGGCCATCTTCTGGCTGACCCGCCCGGCGACGATCATCAGATCGGCCTGGCGGGGTGAAGCCCGAAAGACCTCCATGCCAAATCGTGACAGGTCGTTGTGAGGGGCTCCGGTGGCCATCATCTCGATGGCGCAACAGGCGAGGCCGAAGGTGGCCGGAAACATCGAGCGGGACTGGGCCCAGCGGGCCGCCCTGTCGATCGTGGTCATGAGCAGGTTTGAGGGGGCCGAACGCCGGGCCATCAGGCGGCCTGCTCCTCTCCCAGGCTCTGGTAGCGGGCCCGCCGGTGGACGTACCAGTCCAACGCTCCCCGCTTCCAAACGTAGACGAGCGTCTCGAGTACGAAGAAGGTGAAGATGCCGACCGCAGCAATGCCATACCAGCCCAATTCCGGGAAGAGAACCGCCCAGGCGAAAAGGAAAATGATCTCAACGTCGAAGATCACGAACAACATCGCTACCAGGTAGAACTTGACCGGGAACCGCTGGACCGGTTCAACCTCGGGCAGGATGCCGCACTCGTAGGGGGCGAGTTTCTCGGGGGTTGGGTTGTGTGGCGAGACCATCCGCGAAACAAGCAGCGACACGCCCACGAAGCCGATGGCCAGGGCGAACATCACCGCAATCGGCAGGTAATCGACCAGTTGCATGCCTACCCGAGAGCTTAGGTCCACCTACGAGTACGCAGAAACC
>CAZPIZ010000075.1:0-8546 GCA_964586615.1 uncultured Acidimicrobiaceae bacterium
GGCTGGAACCTGACCGATCGTGGTGATCCCACGTCGGATTCCTGGATCAGATTGTTCCCGATCGAAGACGTGCTGGAAGAGACCCGGGCTCTCATGGACGGCACCAGTCCGGTGACGATGGACCGGGTCCGGCGTATGGAAGCGATTCAGGGAGTGCTGGCGCTTTGAGTATGAGAGCGAGGGGCAAGCCGGAGCCTCACCATCTCCACCCCTCCGACAACCAGAGCGCCGATCCCAAGACCAATGGCACCTACCACCGAGAGCCGGTTGAAGGCCCCGGCACCGAGGACGACTCCACCGACGATGGGACCGATCACCCGTCCCATCGCCATCAGCGACTGGGCGTCCCCGACTCGTTCGGCCGGGCTGAGTGATCGGTCTGCCAGCATCAGGAAGACTGCCGGGATCCCCATCCAGAACACGAAACCCCAACCGATCATCGCCAGGATGTAGACGGCCGGTGATCCGAAGATCCCGACTCCGAGCGCCCCAACCCCGGTGCCGCCCAACCACAACCAGGCGGTCCCGCGTTTGGCCGAGAAGCGTGTGGCCACCACACCCACCAATGCATTGAGGCTGAAGGTGATCGATACCACGACCGGCGACAGGTTGGCGACCTGCCTCCCTGCTGCGGCCGCGAACACGAATACGGCCGAGCCAAACAGCGTCAACAGAAAAAGGGCGCCGAGGAGGATCCGGTTGGTCTTCGAGTCCGACACGTTTCTTCCGATCACGGGCAACTCGCCGTAATGAGCAGGGATCAGAGCGATGGCAAGAGTGGCCGCCCCGGCCAAGCCAAACACGGCCCGATAGGAACCGATGCCGGCCAGCCAACTCAGAAGAGGCGAGGAGAGAGCCGCCACCAGGGGAGCCACTGCCGCCACATCTGCCAGGCCTTTCCGATGCCGAGTGGCCTCCGACCACGAGAGCCAGGTCAAGAAGCCCATTCCGATGCCGGCCAGAAGTTGCAGCACGAGGACCATCCAGAACTCGGGCGCCACCACGCATAGGAGATGGGCTATCCCCGTTCCCAACAACGCCATGTTGTGGATGAAGGCCTGGGGCCGCAGCAGGCGGCCGGCCAGGAATGTGGTGGCAGCAAAGCCCCCGACCTGGAAAGCGGAAAGGAGGCCGGCGATGCCGAGCCGGACTTCGAGTTCGGAGGCTATCTCAGGGATGAGAAACGGAGTGGCGGCAAAGGCCAGGGCCACGGCCCCGGCGGCGGCCAGAACTCCAGGCGATGCCTTTGAACGGGGACCGAGGAGGGCGCGGACCGGGGCGAACAATTAGCGGATCACAATTTCGAGAAGGGCATGGGCATTCTTGAGGGCGGTGACCACATCGGCCGGTTGTTGCCCGCTGGCGAAGATGAAGCCGAGATATCGGTCGGCTTCCGGCACCGGACGCAGTTGGGCTCCGATCGGGGTTGTGATTTCGATCGCGTCGACCCCTTCCACCTCGCCGGCCTCATGCACACCGCCGACGGCTATCAGCTTCCCCGCTCCCGGAATCGGGAGCATCATCACCCCGCTCGCCCCCGCCTTCCGATGAAGGCCATGGTGTCGTCGACCAAGGGCGTGGCGAAGAATCAGGGTCTCGAGCGAGGTATCAAGCAGGCCAAAGCTGAGCGCCCTCCCACAGATGCCACCGATCGATCGGCCTGCCAACTCGATCACCGAAGGCTTGAGGTCGTTCATCCGCAACTCGGCATGGATGGGTCCTTCCCTGAGCCCGATGGCTGTGACAGCCGCCTGGGTCACCCGGGCGATGTCGGCCTGGATCGCCGGGTCGAGGCGCGACGGAGTCACGTAGATCGTTTCCTCGAAGTAGGGGCCATCGAGCGGCTCGGGCTTGTCGAAGACCGCCAGGACCTCGAGGTCACCGTTCCACACCATCCCCTCGACGGCAACTTCGGGGCCGTGAATGAACTCCTCGAGTAGGACCCGACCGTCGGTTTCTCCAGCCACCGCCGCGATATCGAGCACTCGCTGGATGGTGGAGCCCAATCGATCGGCGTCATCGACTCTGATCACCCCGCGGCTCCCGGAGAGTGACAGAGGTTTGACGACAAGCGGAAAGCCGATGGCGGCTGCAGCCCGCGTCGGATCTTGGCCCGGGCCTATCGCCGCGAACGAGGGTTGGGGAACCTCTCCCCGGGACAGAGCCAACCGCATTGCCATTTTGTCACGGGTTGCCGCCGCCGCCGCCGGTGGGTTATGGGGTAGTCCGAGCAATTCGGCGGCCAGGGCGGCGATGACGACTCCGGCGTCGTCGACCGCGACGATGGCATCGATGCTGGTGGTGGTGGCGAGATCGGCCAGGGTGGCTGCGGCTGCAGCGGGGTCCGAGCAGTCGATTCTGACGAACCGGTCGACGCCGAGCAGTGGAAGGTCCTCTTCGGCTGCCACCGCCACCTCTACTCCCAGAATTTCGGCCGCCTCGATGAAGTCGGCGACGCGATAGCTGGAGGTTGGAACGACTAGCAGGACTCTGGGCATTCTCGGATTGTCTGATCTCTTATGTTTGAGTGGCCGGGTCAACTAACCTTAAGGGCATGTCGGTTCTCTCCATCACACCTGACGCATTGGAAATGGTTCGCCAGTTGCGTGATCAGGAACCGGGCGAAGGTGAGATCGGTCTGCTGCTCGAGATCACCGGACTTCGGCAGGGTCAGTTTGCCTATGAATTGGCGTTCATCCCGGTCGAAGACGCCACCGAGGAGCACATCATCGAGCGCCACGGCGACCTCGCCGTGATCATGCCGCAGAAGGACCTCGAGCGTCTTGGTGGCTCCACCCTCTCGGTCGGCGAGCAGGGTCTGTCGATGGACAATCCCAACACCGCCAGTCCCGCCATGGCTGCCCCCAAGGGCAGTCTCGTGGGGCCCTTGGCGGATCAGGTCGCCCAGGTGCTGGCCGAGGCGGTGAACCCTGCTATTGCCTCGCATGGTGGCAGGGCGGAACTGGTTTCTGTCGAGGGCACCGTCGCCTACCTGAAACTCGGTGGCGGCTGTCAGGGCTGCGGGATGGCGCAGGTGACCCTTACACAGGGGATCGAGCGGATCCTGCGCGAGTCGATTCCGGAGCTGACGGACATCGTCGATGTCACCGATCACGCCTCCGGCGCCGATCCGTATTACGAGCGCTCAAAGAAATAGGCGCTCAGGGTTGTCGGGAACTTTTCCAGGACTTTGCGCGTTGCTTCACAAGGAGGACATCCTCCTGTAACAATGCACCTGCATGATGCAGGTGCCTAGGGGATCGGCAGCGTCCTCCTCCTGCTGTCAATCCTCGTGTCGCCGGCACTCCTCGGAGTGCCGGCGACACACTTTTGGGAGCCAAGTGCTGCTCGGTGCCCGGCATCCGATCTCCTAGCCTCATCTTCCATGGAACCGGGCCGTCGTATTCAACGTCTCAGCTTTGTGCGTCGCCCGCTGTTGTTGCTTGTCGCCGTTTTCTCATTGTTCTCTTTGGTGTTTCCGGCCGTGGCATCCACCGTGTCGCCTGCTTGGGGCCAGACCCTGGCTCAGGAGGGCCCGATTCGAATGTCGGCGCGGGCGGGGCTGGCAGGTTTTGTCGACGCCCGTCGTCCTATCGACCTGGCAGTGACGATCGGCGCCGACGTCCTATTCACCGGCAACCTCGAGGTCCGCCAGGGCAACGCCATCATCCAGATCCCCGTAGAGGTCCCCGCGGCCGGAGAGAAGACGTACATGGTTCGCCTGGCGCCGCCGGTCGGCTCGGTTCAGACTCGTCTCCGGCTGTTTGCCGACGGTGTCGCCGATCCTGCCGCTACGACCAACGTCGCACTGCGAGCTCCCCAGGACGAGACGGTGGTAGCCGTCATCGGCCCCACCGAACTGGTTGCCGCCATCGATGACGCCGCGGTGAATGTCACCGACGCCGAAATCGTCACGGCCGCCATTGACAGCGCCGTTCTGGAGATCGGGCCCCATCCTGCTCGTTATCTGGTCCTCGACCCAGCCCAGGCGCTTCCCGAGGCGACCAGAGCCTGGGTCAATGCCGGAGGGCGGGTGATCGTTGCTGCCAGCGAACTGTCCTCGTTGGAGCTCGACCTGGGAGCACCGATCCCGGTCGAGGATCGGTCGTTTCATCGGGTGGGTGCCGGGCTGGTGGTGGCGGTTCCGTCGCTGACCGCCCTTGACGTAGACGAATGGTCGACGCTCATCAACCCCACTCCGATTGTGATTGCTCCCCGGGATGTCTGGCAGAGCCCGGAGCTGCAGCTCATGCAGGCCGCTACCAGCGCCGGCGATCAGCGGATACCCGGCATTCCATGGCTGTTCGCAGCCGTGATCGGATACGCGGTCCTGGTAGGTCCGGTGAACTTCATGGTGCTGCGCAAGCTCGGGCGTCGGGAGCTGGCCTGGGTCACAGTGCCGTTGATGTCTTTGCTGGCGGTGGCCAGTTTCTGGCTGGCCGGGCGCGAGCGATTGCAGAACACGCTCGTCAATCACGCCACCGTGATCTTTGCCGGTGACGACGATCCGCAGGCGCGCACAGCGGTGGCCGTGGCTGCTGGCACCGGTGGCGAAAAGACGATCACCGTTCCTTCCCAATGGCTGGCATACCCGGGTTCTGTGAACCCCGAGCTGGGCGGGGGTATGCCGGTGGCATCGGCCGTCGCCCGCACCGACGGCAACGGCGAGTTCCGATTCGCCCTCGAACAACTCGGCGCGGCCGGCGTTCAAGGCTGGTGGGACCCGGTGACGAGCGGATCGCCGGATGTCACCAGCTCGATGGACGGCGCCGCGCTGGTTGTGGACGTGAGCAACGACACCGATCTCGAGTACTGGGCCTGGGGCGTCGTCGCCAGGGGACGGGCACAGGTGGCCCCGGAGGCACTGACGGTGGGCGGCGACGGTCGGGCCCAGGTCGTGCCGGGACAGTCTGGTATGAACGAATTCGGGTCGGTAGGTGATGCCGTGATCCAGGCAAGGCAACTCTGGAATGATCCTTTCGTCTGGAACAAGCTGAGCCCTCTCGGCTCCACGGCGGCGGCCATGCTGAACGAACACGACAGTTACTTCTTCGGCTTTACCGACCAGTTGACGATTCCTATAGAGCTCGACGGCCGCTCGGTTGCGGTCGCGGGTACCACACTGATTGTCATTCCGATCGACGACAACACTGGAGCCCTCACTTCCGCCACCAGCCACCTTCTGAACACCGGCGACGCCAGCTGGGTCGACTTCGGTCCCGGTTATCTGTCGGTTTCGACCGATGAGATGACCGTCGGATGGAACCTCTCGACCTCAACCCGCGAGGACCCCAGCCTCGAAGTCAGCGACATGTTCGGCGAGCGTCCGCGGCGCATCGATGCCTACAACTGGACCACATCGAGCTACGACGAGATCGAAATCGGTGACACCCTCGATCTCGATCTCTTTCGCAACCCGGTTGGTGATGTGATGGTGCGGGCCCGGGCCTTCGACGAGGAGGACGATCCCCAGTTCGTCGAGCTGGCCATGACTCCCTATGCCTTCATCCTGGAGTGGGACCGATGATCGCCACATTGTCGGGAGTCGAGAAGAACTACGGCTCGGTACGGGCCCTCGACGGAATCGATCTGGAGATCCCTGAAGGTTCGGTCTTCGGCCTCATCGGTCCCAACGGGGCCGGCAAGACCACGTCAATGCTCGTGATCAGCACCCTCCTTGCCCGTGACGCCGGCAAGGTCGAGGTGGTCGGCGTCGATCCTCAGAGCGATCCCAAAGGTGTTCGCAGGCTCCTCGGATACATGCCGGACTTCTTCGGCTTCTACGAGAACCTCACGGCCCGCGAATACCTCGAGTTCTTTGCGGCTGCCAGCGACATCAAGGGACCCCGGCGGAAGGCGATTGTCTCCGATTTGCTGTCGCTGGTCGATCTCGATCACAAAGCCGATGCCGACGTCAACAGCCTTTCAAGGGGCATGAAGCAGCGTCTCTCGCTGGCCCGCTCGCTGGTACACGATCCCCAGCTCCTGGTGCTCGACGAGCCCGCTTCGGGACTGGATCCAAGGGCGAGAGTCCAGCTGCGAGAACTCATCGCCGAGCTCTCACGCCTCGGCAAGACCGTCATCATCTCCTCGCACATCCTTTCGGAGCTGGAAGGCATCTGTTCTCATCTAGCCGTCATCGACGACGGCAAGGTCAAGGCCCACGGTGACCTCGACGAGATCCGCAAGGCCCTCACTTCGAGTCGGCGGGTGACCGTTCGCATGCCCGACGATCGGGTGGACGAGGTGGCTCAATTGATCGGTGCCCAGCCCCAGGTGAGCGAGGTCGACGTTGAGAAAGGCAGGGTTCGATTCGTGCTTGCTGGTGATGACTCCGAATCGGCCCGACTTCTGGGCCAGGTGGTCTCGTCCGGCACCGAAGTGGTCGAATGGCGGGTGGACGCGGCCGGGCTCGAAGAATTGTTCTTGCAGATCACGGCAGATGACGAGGACAAGCAGCCATGAACCCGGTCTTGACCCGCGAGCTTATGGAGCGGTTTCGAACCCGGCGGGCGCCATGGTTCATCTTCGGATGGACCCTCGGCATCGGGCTGATTGGTTACGTGGTGTATCTCGTCGGCCAGCAAGTGGCCAATGGTCTCTTTGGTTTGGGGCGGCTGGTCGCCTCCGGATTCATGGGAAGGTTCCTCTTCCAGGCAATGGCCCTGCTGATGATGACGGCAGTCGTGATGGTGGTTCCCGGTGTCACGGCCCTGTCGATTGTCGGTGAGCGCGAGCGTCAAACCCTGAGCCTGCTCCAGGTGACCCAGCTCTCGCCGTTCCAATTGATCATTGGCAAGCTCACCTCGTCGCTGTCGTATTTCCTCCTGCTCCTGGTGGCGGTGGCCCCGATCATGGCCCTGCCGCTCCTGTTCGGTGGGATGTCCTTCGGTGACGTCTTCGCCGCCCTGGCTGTCATGCTGGTGACGGCCGTGATGATCGGCAGCGTTTCCCTTGCAATCTCGGCGCGTGCCCGCTCCAGCAGGGGTGCGGTCGCCGGCTCTTACGTGTTCGCCTTTCTGATCGCATTTTTCACGATTGCCATGCTTCTGGCCGAGTTGTTGGTGGTGCGGGGCGCCGGTGGAGCCATCGTGCCGGCCCGCGGCCGTGAGGTGTACAGCGCCTGGCTCAATCCATACGTGGCCATGGTCGATGCCGTCCAGTCCCCGCTGGCACTGAGACAGGACGGCCAACTGACTCCATTCACGCCGATCGACTCGCTGCTCTTTGCAAGGCAAGGGATCTCGGGTGGCGTCTTTGGTGGTGGCGGTGGAGTGGGATTCGCTGCAGAGGGGATTCTCCCCGACGACGACGGCCGCCAACTCGTGCGCCTCAGAAGAGGACCGGTCTGGATTCGTACCGTCATCATCTATCTGGTCCTGAGTGCCCTCGCGTTGATGAGAGCTGGGCGCACGGTTCGTGCCCCGGCCGCCCGGCCGTTCCGCCTCAAGAGGTATCGAAATGCCCCTTCCTGAATCCATCGCATCCCTCATCGCGACGGCCCGACGTCGCCTTTTGATGTCGGGTGTTTCCCATCTCGTGGTCCAAGCGGTCGGACTCACCGCGGCCCTGGCCGCGGTCCTGGTTGCCATCGCCAGGTTCGTGGTGTTGCCCTGGGCCGAGCCGGTTGCCGCAGGGGCCATCGCCACCGCCATCGTTGTCGGGGTGATTGTTGCCTGGGTTAGAAGGGCATCACCGGCTCGGGCCGCACTCGCCGTCGACCGCAGGTTGGGAGGTTTCGATCGGGTTTCGACCGCTCTCGAGCTCTCGGGGCGCGAGTCTTCAGGAATTGGGCCTTCAGGAGTTGGCCTCGACGATCTCGACCGCCGGCAGGTGACGGCCGCCGGTGCCTGGGCCGAGCATCGAACCCTCGATGGCTTTGGGAGGATCTTCCCGTCCGGCTCGATGCCCCGGCTGGCCGCCGCCGCCGTTGCCGGTCTTCTGATGCTGGCGCTGGTCCCTTCCTCGGCCGACGTGGCATTGGCCCGGCGCCAGGCCGAGGGGGATCTCGTCGCCGAGGAGATCGAACGTCTCAGCGAGGAAGCCGCCGAAGCGCCCGAGGAAGTACGCGAGACCCTGGACCAGCTGCTCGAAGAGCTTCGTCAGGCCCAGACTCTCGAACAGGCCATATCCGAGCTCGGTGAGGCCCGTCAAGACCTGGCCGAGCAAGCCGACCCGGCCGAGCTCGCCCGGCGTACCGGCCTGGCTGGCTTGGAGCAGCGGCTCACCCAGAGCCCCCTTGCAGAAGGGCAAACCGCGGCCGAACAGCTGCGCAATCTGGCGGCCTCGCTCGGTTCCACGTCACCGGAGGCGATGATCGCCGCAGCGGCCGAGTTGGCATCACGCGCCGAAGACCTGGCCGGCATCGACCAGGAGCTGTCCGACGCCCTGGCCTCAGCAGCCTCCGCTCTCCAGCAGGCTGTCGGCGATCCGGGGTCTATCGGTGAGGCATCGGAGGCCTTGGGCGAGGCCGCCGATCAGGTCGAAAGAGCAGCCGGGGAGGCAGCCGACGCCGGTGCCCGTTCCGATGCCCAAGCCGCGGTTCG
>CAZPIZ010000076.1:0-8525 GCA_964586615.1 uncultured Acidimicrobiaceae bacterium
ACGACCGGCCTCCAGACCTAGCTCGAAATCCTTGCGGAGTAGATGGCCCGGTGAGTGCCCTCCCTGAAGCCAGACCGAGGCCCAACGGTCTGTGAAGTCCCGGTAGATACTTGACACTGTGGCTTCAGTTCGTGGGTGACAGTTTCGGGACGCGGTTCCGGTTCCTGGGCGACAGTGGTTCCGGTTCCTTGTTGACCCGGGCGTTGGTCGGTCGCGGCCTGGTCGATCCGACCGTTCGGAAGAGGCGTCGGTCTGATTACAAACGGTGGGAACGGTCACGGGCGATGGAGTTGTGGCAGATGGACATCATGGGTGGGGTCCGGCTGTCTGATGGTTCCGAGTTGAAGGTGGTGACCGGGATCGATGACCATTCCCGGTTCTGTGTTTCGGCCCGCCTGGTCCGGCGGGCGACGGCGAAGCCGGTGTGTGACTCCTTGGCGGAGGCGATGCGCCGTCACGGGGTGCCCCGATCAGATCTTGACCGACGGTCCCATCGCTTCCGTGGGGGGAGCGTTCTTCGCGGCAGTGGTGAAGCATTGAGGGTCCTGTGCCGCACGTCGTAGATGCCTCCACGCCATCCTCCGCCTCCACTTCGATCCAGAAGAAGAGCTGTACTTCTTCTTCAGGAGACCCGATCCGGTAACGCGGCGAAGCGGTCGCCAACTTGAGGCGACTCCCGATCGACGGACAGAGGTTGCAGAGCACTCTCTTTGAGACGCTTCCCATCAAAGTGAGGTGACAGTGATAGCCCTGGCCGGGGCAAGGGAAACAACCGGCCCGGCCACCATGATCGAGTCTGCGCCCCGGACGGTCTGGCAGGCGGCAGTGAATTCGCCGGGAGAAAGATGCCCATACCCTGCAATAGGGACGTTCGGCACTGGTGAGCTGCTGCTTTTCGAGGGATGCTCGGTCGAACGGACCGGTCGTAAGGCGTGACCGGTAAACCGAGTTCCGCCTGCGAAGGGAGGTGACTCGCTGTGGAACTGAAAGTCTGGACACCCTTCTTCGATCTGGAGAAGGAAATGCGTTCGATGTTTGAGCGGTTCCCCAGGATCATGGGTGAATCCCCGTTTGACTTCCGTCCTACCACCGACGTTGTTCGGGAGAATGGTGGCCTCGTGGTCACTGCCGAACTCCCGGGTATAGACCCGGAGAAGGACGTGCAGATCATGCTGGAGGGGGACGTTCTCATCATCAAGGGTGAGAAGACCACCGAAAAGGAGGTCAAAGAAAAGGACCGCTACATGCACGAGCGGCACTTTGGCAGCTTCGAAAGGCGGCTGCCTCTACCCGACGGGGTAGATCCCGATTCGATCTCAGCCTCCTATGACAAGGGGGTATTGACGGTTCGGGTGCTTTTGCCGGCCAAGTCCGCCGAGGCTGTTCACGCGATCCCGATCAAGGTCGGATGAGTTGAGTTCGCGGGGGTGGCCCGCTCTGCGGGTCACCCCCCGGATACCTGGTGCCGCGGGGCGAGTCACTGCCAGGCGCCTGCGACGATTGGGGGTTTCCTTGGTCCTTCCCGCTGAGAGCTTCTCCGTGGTTGCGAGTGAGGGACCTCTACTGGATGGAGAGCTTGATCGGGCTCGCCGGTGGGGGGAAGGGATCGCCTCCGCCTGGGGAAAAACGCCCAATCGAACAGACCTGAACAGTTGCCATCGTTCGGGCGAGGGTCGTAAACGCCTCCATTCGCGACAGAGGGTGGCGCCTACCAACCCGATCGAGACGGACCGTTTCGTTCATCGTGGGGGTAACTGCCATCCACCCCAACTCAGATGACACCTCACCGATGCAACGCCTCCGATGCGCCCGGTTCGCCGTGAACGATGTAAGTGATCTCGGTCGGCTCCTCCATCCGGGCGAGCCATGAGATCAGTTCGGTGTCAGCATGGGCATCGCACGATGGGGCCTTCCCAGGTCTCCACTAAACAGCAGCGTTCTCTCGGAACCGGGCAGGGAGACACTGACCGTTGCCTACCCGAGGATATGTCCGGTGGGTGAAGGACAACCTCGAAGCTCGGCGCGACATCGGCGGTTTCCCCGAAGCCAACGCTTCTGATCCTCCCGACTGCCAGTTCTGCGTCCTTCTCGGTATACAACGGCAGCCGGAGGATGTTTGGAGAAGCCCTTGCGGTTGGCATACGCCGCTTCCTCCTTCTGTAACCGAGCCGAATCGGCTAGGACGATGCAGCCAGCTCGGCCGTGGCTGGGGAGGCGAACACCCGGTTCCTTGAATCCCGGGCGTGTCAAGGTGGGCAGGTATCCGACGTAGTCGAGGTGGCGTGGGTCAAGACGACGGCGTCAATAGAATCGGCAGGTACCGGAAGCGGCTCCCAGTTCAGCAACCGCAGCTGCTGCCACCCTCGGAACGGTCCACAGTCGACAAGGCTGCGACTCTGGTCGGTCTCCATCAGATATCGACTGCCGGTGACCGTCCCGGCCGCCCCAAGGAATCGAAGTGTTGTTGCCGGCTCATATCAGTCCGATCGCGATTCCCCCACGGGCATACGAGCCTGTTCTGCCTCGAGCACCGTCAGTGCTGTTCGGAAGATGGTGTCAGGGGTGAGGCTGATCGAGTCGATGCCCATCTCGACGAGTTGTCTGGCGACCTCAGGGAAGTCCGAGGGTGCCTGCCCACAGATCCCAACATGACGGTTGTGCCGGTGAGCTCCCGCCACTGCTTGACGGATCATGTCGATCACCCCTGGATCTCGTTCGTCGAAGTCGAAGGCGACCAGCTCGGAATCCCGATCCACTCCGAGGATCAGCTGGGTCAGGTCATTAGAACCAATCGAAAACCCGTCGAAGAGTTGGGCGAAGGCGTCGACTTGGACCACGTTGTTGGGTATCTCGCACATCACGTACACCTCGAGGCCGTTTTCACCGCGTCTGAGCCCGTGATCAGCCATGGCCTCTAGAACCCGGCTCCCCTCTTCTACCCGCCGACAGAAGGGGATCATCAGCTTGACGTTGGTAAGCCCCATGTCGTTCCGTACTCGTTTCATCGCCGCGCATTCCAATCCGAATCCTGGGGCATAGGCAGGGTGGGCATATCGCGAAGCCCCCCGGAATCCGATCATCGGGTTGGCTTCGAAGGGCTCGAATGCGGACCCACCGAGCAGTTGGGCGTATTCATTCGTCTTGAAGTCGGACATGCGGACGATCACCGGCCGGGGATAGAAGGCCGCAGCGATCGTCGCCACTCCTTCGGAGAGCCGCTCGACGAAGTAGGCCGCTCCGCTCTCGTGGCCGCCGATCAGTTCCAGAACGCGGTCACGCTGGAGGGGGTCGGCGATTCTCTCCGGGAACAACACAGCCATCGGATGCACCTGTATCGACTCGGAGATGATGAATTCCATCCGGGCCAGTCCAACCCCTGCCACCGGAAGCCGCGACAGCTGGAATGCAGCATCGGGATTGCCAACGTTAACCATGAGCTCCGTGCGCGGACTGACGACCTCGGTCAGATCCACCTCGGTCACAGCGAAGGGAATTGCGCCGTCATATACGCGTCCCACCTCGCCCTCAGCGCACGAAATGGTCACTGTCCCCTTCGTAGACAGTACCTCCGTGGCGTCATGTGCCCCCACCACGGCAGGTATGCCCAGCTCGCGGGCAACGATGGCCGCGTGACATGTACGACCGCCTCTGTTGGTGACGATGGCGGCGGCGGTCTTCATCACCGGCTCCCAGTCTGGAGTGGTCGTGTCGGCCACCAACACCTCTCCCGGCCGAAAAGCGGACAGTCCCGGAGCATCGACAACTACCCGAACGGGGCCGCTCGCCACCGCGGTACCCACAGCGCGGCCCTGCACCAACACCGGACCTCCGGCCTCGATGTGGTACTCCCGAAGGATGGCGGCCTCCCTTTGGGAGGCGACCGTTTCCGGTCGCGCCTGCACAAGGTAGAGCCGACCATCAAGGCCGTCCTTGGCCCATTCGACGTCCATCGGCATGGTGTGTCCGGCTTGCTGGCTGTAGTGATTCTCAACCGCTATGCCGTAGCCGGCAAGGGTGAGCACCTCTTCATCCGAGATGCAGAACCGGCCCCGATCAGCATCACTGGTCGGGATGTTGGCAGTGGTTTGACCACCCCGCCCCTGGGCATAAACCATCCGCATCTGTTTGCGACCGAGTTGGCGTCGAAGCACCGCCCGATAGCCCTGGTTATAGGTTGGCTTGTGGACATAGAACTCGTCGGGGTCGACGGCTCCTTGCACCACGTTCTCACCTAGTCCGTATGAGCCTGTGATGAACACCACGTCGGGGAATCCCGACTCGGTGTCGAGAGTGAAGAGGACCCCGCTAGAGGCCAGATCCGATCTCACCATTTTCATCACTCCGACCGAGAGGGCAACCGCGAGGTGGTCAAAACCCTGGTCGATGCGATAGCTGACAGCCCGATCGGTAAAAAGGGAAGCAAAGCAACGCCGGCACGCCTCCACCACCCGCTCGGCCCCCTGCACATTGAGAAAGCTCTCGTGCTGGCCGGCGAAACTGGCGGTCGGCAGGTCCTCGGCTGTGGCTGACGAGCGCACTGCCACGCTCAGATCCAGACCGTATTCGGCCACCAGTTGCTGATATGCAGAGACGATGCCTTCGGTGAGCTGTGATGAGAGCGGTGCCGCGTATACCAACTCGCGGGCCCGGCGAGCACGGCGGGAAAGCTCGGCAACATCGGACTTGTCAAAGGCTCCCATGAGATCGCCGAGTTCCTTCCACAATCCGGCTTCGGTGAGGGTGTCGCGGTATCCCTGTGCGGTCACGGCGAAGCCATTTGGCACATTCACCCCCAACGGACTCAGTTCCCGGTAGAGCTCCCCCAGCGATGCGTTCTTCCCACCAACGAGGGGAACGTCGGCAAGCCCCAGGTCCCGGAACCAACGTATGTATCCATCAGATTCGCTCATCACGCTCCTCAAAACGTCCTCATCAGCTTGACGTTCGGGGATGACTCCGGCCAGGGCCGAAGGTCGGTTGTGTCAGCCGACGATCTTTCCCGCATCGATGAACACGAATTGGCCGACCGTCCCGGATCTCCAACGTTGTCCACCCTCGTTACAGCCCGTCGTCGCCCGGGGGCCACCGCTCACCGTCTTTCACGAGCCACGACGGGTGAAACAACCAAAATAGGCATCGAGAGCGCCACGGAAGGCAAGTGGATAGCCTGCCGACGGCTCGGGCCCGAACGGGAAGTCCGGATCCGAGCTGTTGGAGACCAGGTCGAGTTCAATCTGGTCGACGGGCACTCCGTCGTTGAAGGGATCGAGAACCCGGTCAACTAAGGCGTCGTCGACGTCTGAAAGAAGCTCGGCAAATGCGGTACCGGAGCTGATGAGCCCGACCTTTGGCTGTGAACCGACCTCGCTCTGGGTGGGCTCGATCAGAACGGCACGTGAAGGTACGGCCCGGGACGGTCGAGGAAATGAGGAAATGCAGCCAGGACGGTTTCCGCCCCGGGCGGCTCCTCGGGAGAATCGAACCCCGCCCCCAGCAGGGACATCCCCCCAATTTTCACACCTTCGTCTTTTCCTGCTGTCATGGCGAGGCGACGTCTACGACCATGGGCTTGGTTAGCTGGAGATAGTCGCTCAGGGCCATGCTGATGCTGGTCGTGTGCGTTCCGGCGTTGAAGGTGATACGAGGGCTTTGCAGTCGAGAGTCGACAACAGTGGCGACGTCGTACAATGCCCCAAAAGGCGGCTCAGCCCCTTTCTCGCAGTCAGGGAACAGCGGTGCGAATTCCGCTTCGGTGGCAAGCCGAGAGGTGCTGGCCCCCAGTGCTGTTCGGGCCTTCTCAAGGTCCAGCTGTCGATCACCAGGAAGCACGGCCATAACCAGTTGATCGTCGGTTGTCAGCATCACGGCCTTTGCCATCTGGTGCTCTGGAATGTGCTCAGCATTAGCAGCCTCCCGGGCCGTGTAAGCGACCGAGTGGGTCTCAATGTCGTAGGGGATTCCGTGCTCCAGCAGATAACGTCGTACTCGTTCTGCAGGCATCTCTGCTCCTCTGTCCGCGTATTCACAGTTACCTACCGGAACGGCTCGACCGATTCCAGGGCACAAGGTCCTATTCGGCTAGATCACCACCGGCCTGAGCCCGACAATCGACCTCCGCCTTGCGACAGTTCGTGGATCGGGACTAGCGCCCCCAATGGCTTCAAGTAACACCGAAGCATCATTCGGCCAGGAAGGGTTGGAAAAGCGCGCCCAGCTCTTTCGGGGTGGGCGGCGGCGTATACCCCTGAACGGGCGGATAGCCCTGATAGTCGATGACGGTATCGCCACCGGCTCCACCGCTCGAGCCGCTGCTCAGGTCGCCCGTGCCCAGGGCGTGCCCGGGTGGTGGTGGCCACACCCGTCGCTCCACGCGATGCCTTCGAGCGCTTGCAGGCCGACGCCGAGCCGGGGACCCTGGACATGGTCGCCGAACTGGCCCGGGACTGGTTCGTCGGTCATTTCACCGCTAGTCTGACAACCCCGACCGCAGGCTGAGTTCCTGGCGGCCCGTCATTGAAACCCCCCTCAGTCGCCTAGGCGGGCCGGCACGACCGTGAGTGCCCAAGGGACCAATGACTCTTCTCAAGGGTTTCGGGCCGCCGTAGGTTCGTGACCATGACGCGAGGAGTTTCATGGGACGATTCCAGGATGTAATCCACGATCTCCGCCAACCGACTCGCGATCTTCGGGCGGCTATTCCAGGGCCATGGGCGGGATTCAGCGATCTGCACGAGGCCGCCATGGCGGACGGGGTATTGCCAGGCCGATTCAAGGAATTGATGGCGTTGGCGATAGCGGTGGCTGACGGCTGTGATGGGTGCATCGCCTTCCACGCCCGAGCCGCCGCCATCAAGGGCGCAAGTGAACCCGAAGTGGCCGAAGCTCTCGGAGTGGCACTGCTGATGGCAGGCGGGCCTGCGTCAGTTGAGGCCCCTAGGGCCTTCCAGGCGTTTCGGGAGTTCCGGGCAGCCCTGCTCCCCAGTGCCGTTGGTTGACGGCCGTGCGCCAGTCCCCCCGGGTTCAGTATCGGAATGAGGACCGAAAGAAAGGAGGTCTCATGAAAAGTGTGCTCACCCGACACCATGAGTTACTGCGCAGTTTGGAGGCCATCAGCAACACATCGGTTCCGATTCTGTCCGTTTACCTGAACCTCGGTCCCCATCCCGACGAGACCAGGACCATCGGTGCCCGGCTGCGTGACCAGTTGCGACCGATACAGGCCATGGCCGAATCTGATGGGCTTGATCACGCAGCTGCCATGTCGCTCCGCCTGGGGATAGCCCGGGTACTCGAGCTAGAACCGACGCTGGAAGCTCATCGGGGCCACGGGTGGGCGATCTTTGTGTGCGACCGACTCAACCTTGAGGAACAGCTGATCGTGCCCTCACGTGTGTGGGACTGTGCGATGGCCGGTTCCCGACCATACCTGCGCCCGCTGCGAGCGACCCTTGACGAGTTCCGCCGGGTAGCGACCGTCGTATTCGATGCCCGCCGAGCCGAGGTCACCGTTTCCTACATGGGCAAAGTGCTCGACCATCGGGTCTTTGAGGCAGAGATCGTCCGCAAGGCGAACCGCGGGGGATGGCACGGTCTCGACGAGCACCGAAACCGCCAACATGCAGAGGAGGTCCGCCATCGCCTGTGGCGCGAGATAGCGGAGAGCCTTGTCCTGTTGCGCCGCGACATGGGCATCGAAGTCATCTTCGTTGGAGGTCAGCACAAAGCCACAGAGGGCCTAGTCGGTTCTCTGCCACCAGCGATCCGTGCATTGGTCATCGGAACGTTCACCGTCGACGTCCATATGCTGACGGAGGCTCACCTCATGCAGATCGTCGGCTCACTCGAGGAGGCTCATGAGCGCCGGGAAGAGGAGCGTATGGTGGCTGACACGTACGCCGCTGCGGCCGCCGATGACCTGGCGGCGGTAGGCATCGACCAGGTTCTGCGGGCGGTCAACCAACAAGCGATCGCTCAGCTGGTGATCCAGCACGGTGCCGTGATCGAGGGCCGAGTGTGCCCGAGTTGCGGTGCTGTATATCAATGGGATCAGGCCTGTGCCGGCTGCGGCACCGACACCCACGCGGTACCAGATGTCCTTGAAGCAATAGTCCATGCCGTGGTGGCGGCAGGGGGTGTCGTTGAGCACGTCATAGCTGACACGGCGCTGCTCAACGACATCGTGGCAGCGAGGCTCCGGGTTCCTTTGGGGTAAACGTCAATCGACCGCCGAGTTCAGCCTGCGGGGCTTTTGCCCCTAGTGCAACATTTTGAGTTTGGTCACGCTGAGCAGGCACAGAAGGAGGTTCCACGTGCGTGCACATCCCGGTGATCATCTGATCATCAAGTCTCACCACGTCGGTGAAATCAACCTGGAGGCGGAGATTCTCGAAGTAAGAGGTGAAGACCGAGGACCACCGTTCCTGATCCGCTGGCTGAGCGACGGACACGAGGCCCTTTACTTTCCTGGCTCAGATGCCTTCATTGAGTCTCATCGACGCGGCCGCAAGAAGACCAAGGCGCGAGAG
>CAZPIZ010000077.1:0-1659 GCA_964586615.1 uncultured Acidimicrobiaceae bacterium
CCCGGCCCTCACCGCAGCCGACCTCGGCATCGCCATCGGCACGGGGACCGATGTCGCCGTCGAGGCAGCCGACGTCGTGCTCATGTCCGGTGACCCGGTGCTGGTGGCAGCCGCAATCCGGCTGGCTCGCAGGACGCTGGCAGCGATCAAAGGCAACCTCTTCTGGGCCTTTGCCTACAACATGGCCGCGATCCCGCTGGCCGCACTCGGCCTGCTAGATCCGATAATCGCCGCCGGCGCCATGGCCTTCTCGTCCGTGTCGGTCGTGGCCAATAGCCTCCGGCTGCGGTCATATAACCCACTCGATTAGGCCGTTGGCTTAGGCTGGCGCCCATGGCTGAGACTGTTGAGTTCGCGTCCAATGGAAAGACGGCCAGCGGCTACCTGGAGACACCGGAGTCCGGTAACGGCCCCGGTGTTGTTGTCATTCAGGAGTGGTGGGGATTGGTCCCCCACATCAAGGACGTCGTCGAGCGTCTCGCGGGCGAAGGATTCGTGGCCCTCGCTCCGGATCTCTATCACGGCGAGGAAACCGAAGAACCCGACGATGCCGGCAAGATGATGATGGCGATGGACATCGAGCGGGCAGCGCGCGACATGAAGGGTGCCGTCGACTTCCTGGCTGCTCACCCAGCGGTCAGCAGTTCCGGGGTTGGGGCCGTCGGCTTTTGTATGGGTGGAGGGCTGGTGCTGTGGCTGGCTTGCCTCTCCGACAAAGTTGCCGCTGCGGTCCCCTTCTACGGGGTCGCACCATGGCCCGAGGCATCGCCCAACTTCAAGAACTCGGTGGCGGCGTTCCAGGGCCACTATGCAGAGCACGATGACGGGGCCGGACCCGTGGTGGCTCGCCAACTCGAGGCCCAACTGCAAAGCCTCGGCCTGCCAGCAGAGTTCTTCGTCTACCCAGGCACCCAACACGCCTTTTTCAACGATGACAGGCCCGAGGTCTACGACGCCGAGGCGTCGCGCCTGGCCTGGGAGCGAACCCTCGAGTTCCTCCGCAATCGTCTCGTTTGACGGGTACCGACGGGTCTTTCCTGCATACCCCGCGATCGGATAGGGTGTCAGGATGTCGCATCTTGAGTGGGTCCGACATCCTGAGCTGCGCAGCCCGGTGGCCGTGCTGGCGTTCGCCGGTTGGGGAGATGCCGGAGACGCATCAACCGACGCCGCCCGCCATCTCATTGCCTCTCTCGAGGGTGACGCCTTTGCGCGAATAGACCCTGACGAGTTCTACGAGTTCCAGGCTCGACGTCCGGAAGTGGAGATGACCGAAGCCGGGGTGAGGACGATCCACTGGCCCCGAAACGAGTTTCACGCCCTTCACCACCCCGACGGAGACCTGGTGGTGGTTCTTGGTGAGGAACCTCATCTGCGCTGGCGTGCGTTTGGATCGGCGGTTTCGGAAGCGCTCAACTCGCTCGGAGTCGAGCGAGCCCTGCTGCTCGGTGCCTTCCTCGGTCAGGTTCCCCACACCGTGCCGGTCCCTCTGGTGGGGTCAAGCCCCGATCCGAGGCTGCTGGCCGAGAACGGAGTGAGCAGCAGCCGATATGAGGGACCCACCGGGATCGTCGGGATCCTCACTCATCAACTTGCAGAGGCCGGCATCGCCACGATGTCCGTGTGGGCGGCGGTCCCCCACTACCTCTCGAACCAACC
>CAZPIZ010000077.1:1759-4633 GCA_964586615.1 uncultured Acidimicrobiaceae bacterium
AACGGTTACTTCTTCTTGTGCCTGTTGGCCTTGAGACGCTTGCGATACTTGTGCTTGGACATCTTCTTGCGTCTCTTCTTGATCAATGAACCCATGAAATCCTCTGGAAAATCAACATAATTGAGCTTTTCAGCTTAGACGGGGTTTGGGGTCTGAGGTTCGGGGTGCCAGTCGGTCGATCTCCAGCCCACACTCAAACCAAGCCCGAAGACGCCATTTGCAGCTCGAGCACTCTCCCCCCGCGTAGGTGTGCCTCCAGGGCGGCTCTGACTTTGTGAGCAGTCTCGGGCTCGGAAAGCGCCAGGACCGAAGGCCCCGCACCCGACCAGCACGCATAGAAGGCCCCAGCCGATCGGGCTGTCTCGATGAGCTCTGCTACTTCGGGACGGAGACGATTGCGGGGATCCTCGTGCATCTCGTCACCGTGAGCGGCCGCAAGCAGCACGCCGTCTCCGAGCAACAGACCGCCGACCAGGGCAGCGACCCTGCCCAGGCTGCGGACCGCAACCTCCCTTGGAACGGCCGGTGATAGAGCCGCCCTGGCGTCCCTGGTCGCCAGGGTCTGATCTGGCACCGCCAGGATCGGAACCAGCCCAGGTCGGAGCGGCAGTCGATGCACCTCCCCATCCGGAGTACAGAGCACCAGCCCGCCGTAGACCGCGGCCGCGGCGTTGTCAGGATGTTCCTCCATGTTGGCCACCAGATCGAACACCGCCCGATCATGGGCATCGTCTCCCACCGCCCGCCAGGCCGCTGCCGCCCCGGCGACCGCCGCCGCCGCCGACGATCCAAGACCACGCCCGATCGGTATCCGATTGTCGACCACCAGTGAGAGCGGGCGATCATCTCCGACGGCCCTTCGGGCCGCCTCGAGGACGTTGTCGAAATGGCCGGCCGGGTACTCCGGTCCAACGTGACGGACACTCCAGCGTTCGTCGGGTGATGCCTCCACGGCACAGCGAAGCTCAAGGGCGAGGGCGAGCACGTCGAAGCCAGGACCGAGATTCGCCGATGAAGCCGGTGCCGACGCCGTAGCCACGGGGAGCAGGCTAGATCTTGAGAAAGCGGACCTCGTCCCGGGCGACCGTGCCTCCTATCGAAGTGCCGGCCTCGTCCCAGGCGAGATTGATTCGGGATGGATGGCCGGTCTCCTCTCCCTGGTTGATGACGAGCGCGCCGCGGGGCTGTCCGAGGTCTCGCATCCGGGAGGCCAACGCGACCGCGGCGCTGCCTGTGGCCGGGTCCTCCTCGATCCCGAAATCAGGGGCGAAGAACCGGGAACGAACCGATTCACCTTCCTTCTCCCATGCCCAGACGTAGACATCTCCGAACCCGGCAACCATCGAGGGAGTTATTGCCGCCACCTCCCCTGGAGATTCCAACTGCACGAGCAAGTACGGGGAAGGCATGAGCACCTCGGCGATGTCAACAGGGACCAGACCAGGGCCTAAATCGGGCGCGATCGTCCTGACAGGTTGACCCGCCGCAGCGTCGATCCAGGTGAGACCGTCCGCCTGCCTGATCCGAACCGGCCCTGTCGGACATTCGATGCCGCCCGGATCCAGCGGCCCCAGATTGATTAAGACCCAGGCGGCGCCGACCAGCGGATGACCCGCAAAGGGAATCTCGGTCTTCGGGGTGAAGATTCGAGCCTTGGGTATGGCCCCTTCAAACCAATTGAGAAAGATGGTCTCGGAGAAGCCGAGATCGGTGGCAATCCGCTGCATCTTTGCATCGTCGAGTCCGAGGATGTCAGTGATCACGCCGAGGCCGTTGCCACCTGAGTCTTCCCGGGTGAAGACTCGAAGGACGTAACAGTGCCGCGGCATCGAAGCGAAGATACCCGGCTACCGTCGCCCACCCGTGATCGGCCCCCAGCAATAATTGACCAGCAATGATCGACATCCTGGGTCTCGACACCCTGTTCGCCGAGATGGTGACGGGTCTCGGGCTGGCCTTGCTGGTCGGCAATCTCCTGGCTTGGCGCAAGCACCGCAAGGGGGAGCATCCGCCAGGAGTGGAGGGTGAGTTCCGAAGGGGCCGGGTGACGTTTCTACTCGTGATCGGCCTTCTGATGACCGTCTGGGGGGTGGCGTCGATTCTCGCCGGGGACGGCGAAGCCACCTCCGGACAGGCCAGTTCCTACATCGGGAGCCTTTGGTAACCTGCCCCTTCCCCAGAACCGGTTCAGCCAGCCTGCGGATGTAGTTCAACGGCAGAACACGGGCTTCCCAAGCCCGGAGTGGGGGTTCGATTCCCCTCATCCGCTCTTTACACTCGCCGATCGATGATCCTCTCTGACCGCGATCTCAAGGCGGCTCTGGACTCAGGTCGGCTTGTTGTCGAGCCCCTGGGCGGCGACGCCATCCAGCCCTCGTCGATCGACCTTCGTATCGGACGGCACTTCAGAGTCTTCGCCAACACGCGCTACCCGTACATCGACGTTAAGCAGCCAATGGAAGACCTGACCGAGTTGGTGGAGATCACGGGAGACGAGCCCTTCATCCTCCATCCCGGTGAGTTCGTTCTGGGAACGACCATGGAGAGGGTCGCCATACCGGACGATCTGGTTGGTCGCCTGGAGGGAAAGAGCTCCCTGGGAAGACTGGGGCTGCTGATCCACAGCACGGCGGGTTTCGTCGATGCCGGCTTCAGGGGAAATCTGACGCTCGAGTTGTCCAACGTCGCCAATCTGCCGATCACCCTCTACCCGGGCATGAAGATCGGTCAGATCAGCCTCTTCCAGATGACCTCGCCGGCCGAGAACCCCTACGGGTCGGGAAGGCTGTCAAGCAAGTACCTCGACCAGGTGGGACCGACCCCGTCTCGCTACTGGGAGAACTTCGAGCCCCAATCCGACGGTTTGTCCGACGG
>CAZPIZ010000077.1:4733-8503 GCA_964586615.1 uncultured Acidimicrobiaceae bacterium
TCCGACGGTTTGTCCGACGGGCCCATTTCCAAATAGGCGCGGGCGAGGGCCTCGCGGACGAAGTCCTCCGGATAGGGCGCCCCCTCCAGGTCGATCCGATCAACTGCCAGCCCGTCGGAGGCGGCCTGTCGGGCCTTTCGGGCGATCCACCCCAGGTCAAATCTCGTCACCACCAGGTACTCGACATCGACGACATCGCCATGGCCCGGAACAACAACGGTACGAGCCTCGGCTGCCAGTCGGCCGATGGTGTCGAACCACGAGATCGGGAAGGAATCCCCAAAACCGGGCGGGTAACCCTCCTCAACCAGGTCACCGGCGAAGGTCACGTCGTCGGCGTGAAGGACGGCGTCGCTGTTGGTGTGCCCCCGGCCGAGATAGGACATCTCGACGGTGCGGTTACCCAGGTCGATGGTGGCCCGATCCTCAAAGATCTCGGTCGGAGGTGTCACCACCACGCTGCGAAATCCATCCGCCTCGTTCGGATACTCGATCACGAGGTCGTCGATCTCCGTCAGCGCGATCTCGATCAACTCCTTTCGGCAATTGGCATGACCCCAGATCAGCGATCCATCGAAGGCCTGGTTCCCGAAGGCGTGATCCCAGTGGTAGTGGGTGTTGAACACCCAGCCCACCGGGAGGGTCGTGACGAGCCTGAGATCGGACAGCAACTCCCCGGCATGCCCGGGATGGGACCGGGTATCGATGACGAGCACAGCTTCGTTTCCCGTCACGAGGCCGATGTTTTGATCCAAGAACTCGTACCGACGGCGGAAAATGCCGTCTCCCAGTTCCTGCCATTTGTCAGAGACGGCCACGGAGCGACCCTAATCGAGGACTAGTTAGTGCGAGCGACCTAGGCATGAATCTCAACCGGGGCGGCAACCTCTCCGATAACAGGCGGACAACTAAAGCTTGGTGACCGGTCGAACTCTCTCCCTCCTTCCAGAGAGAACTCTTCCCAAAGATCCTCCTCGGACGGTGACCAGGGAATGGAAAGCGGCTCGCAAGAGCCGCTTTCCGCGTTCAGGGCTTGCCATCCGAATTCAGGACAGGGACGCGTTTAGGGCTTGGATGGTAGGCCCCGCAGCTCGGCCAGGAGCACCAGCAACTCTTCTCCGAAGCGTTCCAGCTTGACCGGACCGATCCCCTTCACCCTGGCCAGGGTCGCTTCGCCCAAGGGGAGTGCGATTGACAGGGCCCGAAGGGTCTCATCAGTGAGAACGGTGTAGGCAGGCTTGCCGTTGGCCCTCTGGGTTCTCCAGGCCCGGAGGTGGTCGAAGGCGATGGCGTGGTTGGGATGGGCAAGCTGACGAGGAACCCCGAGCACCCTGACCACCGTGCCCCACGAGACGGTCAAACGGGCTCCGTGGTCGCCCACCTTCGTAACGGCACCATCGGCGTCGAGATCCATCACCTCGTGCAGGTACCCACCCTGCTCGAAGCACAGCCCAGCCACAGCGCCAACCAGATCCACCCCTCCGGCTGGCTCGACGGAAACTCGCTTCTGCGAACGCAGAGTTGTGGGCAACACAGGCGGTGGCTGCGGAACCGGAGAGCCCGGCTGATCCATCTCGGCCAGGAAGGGGGAGGGAGGAGTGCCAGCAACCAGGGTGACGCTCGATTTGCCACGGGTGAGGCCGACGTGGAAAACCCGTCGCTCCTCTTCGATGCCGTCGACCAACCGGTGGGGCATCAACCCGGCCGTGACGTCATGGATTATGACGTGCTCCCACTCTCGACCCTTGACCGCGTGAATCGAGGCCAGAGTGACCCCGGCGGGATCGCTGGGGGCGCTGAGGGCGTCCGCCAGCCACGGGCCGAACTGAGCCGGGTCGGTCTGGAGGTGACCGAGTACGCCAAGGGCGTCGAGATCGTCGCGGTGCGAAGCCACCGCTCCATGGCTCCAGCCGTCAAGGGACGAGGCACTTTGCTCCAATCCATCCGACCCCACCCGGTGGCGGATCTCATCCAGAACGTCGACGGTGGCACCGTCGACAGCGATCTTCCGCACTGCCACGAGGTCGGCCAGGAACTCGCTGAGCTTCTGAGCGTCACGATCGCTGTTCTTGCCTTCGAGCCAGGTGATCAACCGGTCGATCTCGCCCACCGATCGCTGGCGGGCGATGAGGTCGAGAAGAGAGTGCCGCATGCCGCGTTTGGGGCGGCGGGCGGCCTGACGCAGATCGGTCGATGGGAGCGCCCCATCCCGGCAGGTTCCGACCGACAGCCAGGCCAGGGCGGCGCTGACGGCGGCCCTGGTTAGAAAGCGACGATCGACACCTCCATGGGTGGCGATGCCGTGATGGCGAAGCACCACTTGCACCGGCGCCAGGGAAGCGTTGACACGGCTCAGAACCGCAAGGTCTGTCGGTGGAGCGAATTCCAACCGGTCCATGACCCGGGCCGCGGTCCTGAGAGCAGCCGGCTCGTCACCACCGATCACGGTCAAAGCAGACGGATCGTCCACGGCGTTGGGACCGGAACGGATCTCCTTTTGGACTCTCAGCGCATTGCGGGTGAGAAGGTTGGATGCCGCCGTCACCACCGGGGCTGGGCATCGGTAGTTGATCTCCAGAGCGTGGACTGACGAACCTGGGAAGAAGTCGCTGAACCGGACCAACCATTCCGGAGTGGCACCGGCGTAGCCGTAGATCGTCTGATCATCGTCTCCGACTCCAAAGACCTCTCCGGCCGGGCCGGAAAGGAGCCGGAACAGCAGCATATGGGCAGGTGTGAGGTCCTGGAACTCGTCGACGAGCAGCAACCGGGCGTAACGCTGAGTCCGGTGACGAAAGGCAGCATCGGCCAGAAGGCGGTCGATCGCCCCAATGACCTGTTCGTCGAAATCTGCGGCTTTGCGCTGGCCGAGCAGGTCCCGATAGCGAACCGCCACGTCATCGAGGCCAACCACGTCTGGCAGGTCGCTGACCACATCCTCGGGATGCTGGAGGCCCAGGCGGACCCGACCGAGAGCTTCGATCCAGGGGGCGACCGGATCGGTCTCGACCTTTCTCGGAAGATCCACCAGTGTGGCCAGCAGGTCCCTGACCTCGGGTTCCTCGATGGTTCGGACTCCGTCCGGCAAGAGCCTCAACCCGAGAGCATTGAGAGTGCGGACCCTCAAGCCCCCGAGATCGGAGGTCCGGCTCTTCAGTTCGTCAGCCGCCCTCCGGTTGAAGGCGACGACTGCGATGGCGTTGGCCGGAAGCTTCCATCCCCTGAGCAACAACCTGGCCCGCTCTGTCAGGACCCTGGTCTTCCCGGACCCGGCCGGAGCGATGATCCGTGCCCCACCACCGGGGTGCAAGACCGAAGCAAGTTGATCGGGGGCAAGCTCCGCCGTCGTGCGATTGTCACCGAGTGGCTCGAGCAGCCCGTGTTCGATCGAGATTCGATGAAGGACCGGCATCCCAACACGTCCCGGGAGATCGATGTCGATCGGGCCTCCGTCACATAAGACCTCCTTGTCCCCGGCAACGACGCGGTCGACCGCCGAACCCGGGAGAGCGCCCAGTGACCTTGCTTCATCTGACCACCGGTAGCGGAGGTCGGAATTGCGGGCATCGACCGCGTTGGCCCATACACCGTGATGAAGCCGCTCACCGACGAAATCGTGCATGACCGACAGCTCCCAGGGCTGAAGACCGGAAACGCTCTCCTCTGGTGGCTGGTTGGGGTCGTCGAGACCCAGACCCGGAGCGAGCGAGATCACAAGTGGCTGGCGTGAACGCCAGGCGTTGCCCAGCCGGTCGGCCAGAGAAGCATTC
>CAZPIZ010000078.1:0-5650 GCA_964586615.1 uncultured Acidimicrobiaceae bacterium
CCCCTGGCCCGGGCCGCCGGAGTACGAGAGGAAGTGATCGATTACCTTCTCGATGGTGGCGGCTCTTTGACGGATTCGGAGTCGCTCTTCATCGGCTTTGTCCGTGAGTTGTGCGCTGGAAGCACCGTATCTCCCGAGACCTTCGATCGAGCCAAAGCCCTCCTTGGCGAATCCGGCGTAGTCGAACTAAGCGCCACGATCGGCTACTACACCCTCCTGGCAATGGTGATGGGCGCCTGCGACGCCTGCTGAGTGCCTGAACTGGCGTCTTCGGCCTGCCGCTTTATGATCCTATATCGTGCATAGTCTGCGATCCTTCGGGGTCAGGTAGATAGAAGGAGGCCGGGTGCTGTTTCGCTGCATGCCAGGGACAATCAACTACGCGTCGGAAGTGTCCTCCGCTGGGGCAGGCGGCGGCAAGCGGGGACCGGTCATCGACCTCCACTGTCATCGTGAGTGCGGGCCGGCCGCCCAGTTGATGAAGGCCGAGGCCGACCGGATCGGGTATGTCCCGCTCTCGTTTGGCAACGCCGTCACCAAGGAGGTCAACCGCCGCCAGTTGGTTGAGATCAAGCCGAAAATGGAATCGGTCGAGGAACGCCTGGCCGACATGGACCGGATGGGGGTCGACATCCAGGCTCTCGCCATCGCCCCCTACCAGACCTATTACTGGGCGGATCCGGCACTGGGCGCTGAGGTCTCACACACAATCAACGATGATCTTGCCGAGCTCGTCAGTGCACATCCCGATCGGTTCATCGGGCTCGGGACCGCCCCTCTCCAGGACACCGCCGCCGCCGTCACCGAACTGCGTCGCTGCATGGGTGAGCTCGGCTTTAAGGGCCTCGAGATCGGGACCAATGTCGAAGGCGAAGAGATTTCCTCGCCTCGACTCGACCCCTTCTGGGCCGCCGTCGAGGAGACCGGGGCCGTGATCTTCATCCATCCCACGGGATTCACCCATCCCCAGCGCCTCACCGAGCACTACTTCTTCAACGTGATCGGACATCCGATCGAAAACACTCTCGCCATCGCCAACCTGATCTTCGGAGGGACTCTGGAGCGCTTTCCGGGTCTCAAGATCGTGATGGCCCATGGCGGCGGCTACATGCCTCCGTACGCGGGCAGGATGGATCATGCCTATCACGCCAGGGAGGACGTCCGCGAAGGACTGCCGAGGCCCCCGAGCGAATACCTGCGTCAGTTGTACTTCGACACCATGGTCTTCGAGCCAGACCAGTTGTCCTTCCTGGTGGAGAAGTACGGGGCCGAGCATGTTGTTCTCGGCACCGACTATCCCTATGACATGGGGGAGACCGATCCCGTCGGTCTGGTCTCGAGAACGCCGGGGCTCAGCGAGGATCAGCGAGCGGCCATCTGTGGCGGCAACGCCGCCCGGCTCATGGGCTTGAAGTTGTGACCACTACGAGAATGAGGATGAGCGGATGAG
This sequence comes from uncultured Acidimicrobiaceae bacterium, assembly GCA_964586615.1. Taxonomy (GTDB): domain Bacteria; phylum Actinomycetota; class Acidimicrobiia; order Spongiisociales; family ZC4RG35; genus DATEEG01. Next base: position 1,451 of record CAZPIZ010000078.1, read on the forward strand.
GGAACCAATCGGTCTGGCGATCATCGGCTGCGGCACCATCGGGAGGGTGCGGGCGGAGTTGGCACGGGAAACGACGGCGGTGGGTTGGCTCGGCCTGTGTGACATTGACGAAGAAACCGCCCGCCGGCTGGCGGCCGATACCAATGCAGATTTCGTGACGACGGATATGGCCCAACTTTTGGCCCGTCCCGAAGTGACCGCAGTGATTGTCGCCACCGCCGAGAACGAACACGTTGAACCGATCCTGGCAGCCGCGGAATTGAGGGTGCCGCTCTTCATCGAGAAACCCCTGGCAACCGATCCGGTCGATTCGGAACGAGTCCTCAACGCAATCGAGGAAAGAGGGATCGATGCTGTCATGGGCTACACCCAGCGTTTTCGACGCCGGTTCCTGACGGTCAAGCAACGGCTGCGGGATGGACAGATCGGTGAGGTGACCAGCGTTGTCACTAGGGCCTTCATGAATCGGATGGTCCCGCTTGCCACCTTGCGAAAGACCGATCAGCGGTCGTTCCTAACCCCGATGGTCGTCTCCGGAACTCACAGCCTCGACATGTGCATGTGGCTGATGGAGGGAAAGAACCCGGTGGAGGTTTACGCCCGCTCCACCGACAAGGTGCTCGGTGAGCTGGGGACCAAGGATGCCACCTTCGGAGTGTTCACGATGGACGACGGCACCATCTGGAGCATGAACATCTCCTGGGCCCTCCCCACCATCTGGCCGGGTGCGGTTTACGGTCTCGAGATCGGCATCGTCGGGACCAGGGGAGTGATCGACATCGAGGACACCCATCGCGATGTCATCCTCGCCTCGGAAATCCCCCAGGGGGCCGGGTACACCTCGAAGGGATTCGAACCAGAGGTAGGGCGTCACGTTGATTTCATCGGGAGCTATCCGCCCGGCGACCTTTCCGACGGGCTGTTGTGGGGGCCGATGCGGGAGGAAACCATGACCTGGTTCAACCGTTTGACCACCGGAGTGCAGACCCCGCACGCCACCGCCGCCGAAGGACACCGCAACCTTCTTCTAACGATGGCGATGGATCTATCGGCGCGAACAGGAAGGCCTGTGCCACTGCCCATCAAGCCGCAAGAATTGCTCTAAGCCAACAGGAGGAACCGTGAAACAGATCAATGTCGGAGTCATCGGAACCGGTTGGTGCGGCGAGATCCGCGCCATCGCTGCGGCCAATAGCCCGCTGGTGGGATCGCTGCACCTCGCCGAGATCAATGAGGATCGGTTGGCGGAGATGAAGGCGAAGACCAACCCGGCCACGGCTGTTACCGACTGGGAGAAGATCGTCGGCAATCCCGACATCGATACGGTCATGGTCTCCACCACTCCCGAGACCACGCACTACCCAATCACCAAGGCTGCCCTCGCAGCCGGCAAGCATGTTCTTCTCGAGAAGCCCATGGCCATCACCCTCGACGAAGCCGACGAGTTGATTCAGATCGCCGAGGCCAAGGGGCTCAAGTTCACCATCGGATACTCGCAGCGGTTCAACGCCAAGCAGGCTCTGGTGCGGCGCAGCCTCAACGATGGGACCCTGGGGGCGCCGGTCAGCGTGCTCATCAGCCGCCATATCACCCGGTCACTAGGCGCCAAGATCGGCGACCGAACCAAGCTGTCACCAGCCGTCATGGAGGCGACTCACGATATCGACTTTTCGCTGTGGTGTCTCGCCCCGCGACGGCCGGTGAGGGTATATGCCCAGGAGGCGTTTGGCGCCCGCAAAGCTAGCCACGGGGTCGCCGACACCATGATGATCATGATCACGCTGGACGACGGTGTGGTGGTGACGATCGGCGCCGGATGGTCGCTGCCACCCGGTTACCCCAACTTCTCCACGACGTGGATTGAGTTCATCGGCACCGAAGGCGCCCTCCTGATGGACGCCTCCCATAAGGACATCATCCTCAACACGATGGAGAAGGGCGTGCAGTTCCCACTCTCGACGATGCCGGGCGAGTTCGTCGACCATGTCTACGCCGGACCCATGGAGCGGGAGACCCTCCACTTCCTCGAGGCCGTCGCCTACGACCGTCCGGTCATGGTTGAACCCCGGCTGGCGCGGCTCACCATGGAGGTGTATCTGGCGGCCGACCTCTCGGCCGAGAGAAACCAGGTGGTGGAGTTGCCGCTGACGCGGGGAGAGTCTGAACTGGCGATGGCCGCCACCGCCCGGCGGTGACCAAACTCGCCGACCTCGCCGACGGTCTGTTGGTGGTGGTCAAGAGCGATTGTGAAACCTGTCAGATGGTCGCGCCCGTTCTGGGTGTGATGTCGACGAACTCCGGTGTGGTGATCGCCAGCCAGGATGATCCCTTCTTTCCACCCGGTCTCGGCGTGGTCGACGACACCGACCTCGACCTGTCCTGGGAACTTCAGACCGAGACCACACCGACGCTTTATCGGATCGACGGCGGACGGGTGACGGAAACGGCTCCGGGGTGGAACCGGGAGGAATGGCGGCGGCTGACCGGAATCGACGATCTGGGAGCCGCATTGCCGGCCAGCAGGCCGGGTTGCGGATCGAAGATCTTCGAACCCGGGACATACGAAAGGCTCAAGAACGGCTCGCGGCACCTGCGTTCCCGCCGGGTGACGGTTGGTTCTGCCGCCGATCCGTTTGAGGCGATGATGTCGTACGGATGGTCGGACGGTTTACCCCTGGTTCCTCCCACCGAGGACCGGGTGCAGCGGATGCTGGAAGGCACGCCCCATGATCCCGGCGAGATCGTTTGCGTCATGGCTCCCAACCTGGCCGAGTGCACTGTTGAAAAGGTCGCCATCAACGCGGTTATAGCCGGGTGCAAACCGGAGTATCTGCCGGTGGTCCTGGCCGGCTGCGAGGCCGTGGCTACCGATCTGTTCAATATCCATGGGGTGGCGGCCACCACCCAGTTCGCGGGACCGGTGCTGATCGTCAACGGGCCGATCCGGCACGAACTCGAGATGAATTCCGGTATCAACGCCCTCGGTCCGGGCAATCGGGCCAACGCCACCATCGGTCGAGCCGTCAACCTGGTCGTGCGCAACGTTGGCGGCGCTCGTCCCGGTGGGGTCGATCGCTCAACCCTCGGGAGCCCTGCCAAGTGGAGCCTTTGTTTCCCCGAGGACGAGGAGGGCTCGCCCTGGGAGCCGCTTTCGGTGGAGCGAGGGATGGCCGAAGGGGTTTCGGCCCTCAGCGCCTTTGCCGGGCATGGACCCCACGAGGTGGTCGACCAGGTTTCTCGCGACGCCAACTCTCTGGCCGGTTCCTTCGCTGCCCAGCTGCGTGCCGTGGGCCATCCCAAATTGATGGGGTTTCTCGATGCCCTGGTCGTAGTCGCTCCGGAGCATGCCCGGGTATTCACCGAGTCGGGTTGGAACAAGGCCCGCCTCCGCAAGGAGCTTCTCGATCGCCTCACCTTTGATGGCGACGAGGTGGTGAGGGGAGCGGGAGGGATCGCCGAAGGGGTGCCCCCGGCCAGACTCCAACCGCGAATGGTCAAGTTTCGTCCGGGCGGACTCTGGTTCACCCACGCCGGCGGCAAGGCAGGGATGTTTAGCGGCATCATCAGTGGATGGACCGGTGGCCCCCGGGGTTCGCAAATGGCAACCGTTTCGATCGACAACTGGAAGTAGGCAAGGAGAGACAATGGAACTGCTGGATCCGACCGCCGAATCAGAGCCCCTGGCCCGGCCGGGGGCGGCTCGTCTCGACTCGATCGACGGAAGGATTGTCGGCCTTCTCGATATATCGAAGCCGCGCGGAGACGTGTTCCTCGACCGTCTGGCAGCCCTGCTCGAGGCCCGCCAGGTGACGGTCCGCCGGTACACCAAACCGACCCACGCCCGACCGGCCTCCGCGGACTTGACCTCTCAGATCGCGGTGGAATGCGAGGCGGTGGTCGAGGCCCTCGCTGATTGAGGGAGTTGCACGTCGTGCAGTGTGCACGACATCACCAACCTGGAAGCTCAAGGCATCCCCGGCGTGTTTGTGGCCACCGCCGAGTTCGAGTCCGCCGCCATCGCCCAGGGCACGGCTCTGGGGTTCGACCCGCCCCGGGTGTTGGTACCGCACCCGGTCCAGGACAGGACCGATGACGAACTGGTCGAGATGGCAGAGAACGTCATCGACCAGGTCATCGCAGCACTGACCGATTTCTCATTGCGATCCGCCATCCGCAGGAATAGCGGATAGCGGATAGCGG
>CAZPIZ010000078.1:5750-8419 GCA_964586615.1 uncultured Acidimicrobiaceae bacterium
ATAGCGGATAGCGGATAGCGGTAGGTCACGGCACCAATAGCACCTTTCCTGTGGTCTCCCGTGCCTCCAGCTTTCGGTGTGCGTTGGCGGCCTCTTTGATCGGTAGCCGCAGCCCCACTCGTACTTCCAGATCTCCGGCAGTGATCAGACCAAACACGGCGGCCGCACGGCGCCTTAGCTCTTCGGCCGTCGGCACGTGGTGCCCGAGACCCGGACGCGTGAGGAACAAAGAGCCGAGCGCCGACAGGCGCAGCGGCGGAAACGGATCGGGTGGCCCGCTGGCGCTTCCGTAGTTGACCATCATCCCTCGTGGTCTGAGAAGCGTGAGGCCCTTTTCGAAGGTGGCCTTGCCAACGCCGTCGTACACGACGTCGAGTTGGTTCTTTCCCACCAGATCCTCCACTGCCTCCACAAAGTCGACCGTCTTGTAATCGATCACGTGGTCGGCTCCGGCGGATTTGGCCACCTCGACCTTGTCGGGCCCACCGGCAGTGGCGATCACCTCAGCTCCGGCTCGTTTGGCCATCTGCACTAGCAGTCGACCGACGCCGCCAGCACCGGCATGGATCAGACAGCGATGGCCGGGACGAAGCGGGAAGGTGTCATTGACGAGGTAGTGGGCGGTCGCACCCTGAAGGAGGCTCGCGGCTGCGAGTTCGCTGGAAAGCGCATCAGGCAGCGGCACCGCTCGGGCTTCCCGTATCGCCACATACTCTCCATATGAACCGCGCTGATCGCACCAGGCAACACGATCACCAGCCTTGAAGCTGGTGACACCCTCGCCCACTGCCACCACCTCTCCGGCGCCCTCTGAACCCAGGATGAACGGCAGGTCGACCTTGTAAAGGCCCGTCCGTTGATAAGTGTCCATGAAGTTGACGCCAGCCGCTTCCACCCCAACCACCACTTGCCCGGCGTCGGGCGTCGGATCGGAGACGTGTTTCCACTGGAGGACTTCGGGCCCACCAAGCTGTTCTACAACGATTGCGTTCATCGGGTCACCTTTCCTGCGTCTGTCGTCTGGCGTTTGGCGTCTTTAGAATCACCGGCATCAGAACATGCGACGGATGTTCCGGCCCGAAGTACACGGTCACGGTGCCGCCAAAGATATCCGCCGGTCGGTTGTCGGGGTCGTTGTGAGTCATGCCGCCGGTGCCACGGGTGGCGTAGACGAAGCTCCGACCGTACTCGTCGAGATTGCCGGTGTATTCGTAGTCCTTCCCTCGGACCCAGAGCGCGAGCCTGTAGTCGGGCGGGACGACGATGCAGGTCGGGACGAGTTCTACATCCACCGGGTAGATCTCACCGGGCACCAGGGGGTCCACCCGGTCATGAGGGTGATAGGGCTGCCACGGCTTGCTCCTCTCAGGGTCGATCGCCCGGTGGGAGGCCCGGAGCCAGCCATTGGCAATCGGCGTGTTGGGGTCGGTCGACCCCTCAAAAGTTACCTCGTTGCCTTCCTGATCGAAGAGGCGAAGGATCACGAACAGGTCGGCGTCGGTGGTGCTCGACGAGATCCACAAACGGGCTGCTAGGGGGCCGGTGAACTCGGTCTCCTCGGTGAACGGGGAAGTGGTGAACAGAAGACCGTCACCCATTGCGTCGTATTCGAGGCTCCTGGCGGCCGTCGCTGGCTGGGTGGTGAGGCCGAGGTCGGGCTGGAGGTGGTATTCGGTCCAGACCGTGCGGGCCAGCGGCCATTCGTTCTCGCCCCGCCACTCGAAGCGTTCACCCGGACGGCGGATGTTGAGCTGAACCCGGGGTGTGTCCTGCCAGCGGTTGTCAATGTCCTTCAGGAAATGGTCAAAGAATCGCTTCTGCAGATCGCGCCCGTACGAGGAATAGAAGTGGGTCCAGTGCGTGTCTCCGTGGGCCTCGAGCCACTTGTCATTGGAGGAAGCATGCACAAACCCGTTGAAGTTGCCCCGGGGGTGTATCCCCTGCCCTCCCCAGTTGGCCGCGCTCAACACCGGGATCTTCACCTTGGAAAGGTCGATGGTGCGCTCCCGGTGCCATTGGTCGTAAAGCGGGTGCTGCTTGATGATGGCGAAGTAATCGCTGCGGTTTCGAGCCAGCTCCTCCGACGAAAGGGTCACCGGTCCCGCTACCGATTGGCCGGTGTTGGGGTTGGTGGGCGCCCTCTCCCCTTGTCCGTACTGGATGGGGTTGATCTGGTTGGGTTGCCAGCGTTTGGTGAACTCACTCAGGATCCCACCGTGATAGAAGGCATCCCGGTATTGGTCGTTGAAGCCTTCCCAGGCGATGAGGGCGGCCAGATGCTGAGGCTGGCGGGCCGCCGCCGCCCAACCCATCACGGCGTAGTAGGAGATGCCAGCGATCCCCACTTTGCCGCTGCTCCATTCCCGGGTCCCTGCCCATTCCACGCTGGCGCAAATATCGGAGAACTCTTGCGATGAGCGAGGGTCGAGGAACCCGGGAGACCATCCCGCCCCCCGGGAGTCGACTCTGACGACTACATAGCCGTGCGGGACCCATCGCTCGGGGTCGACCACCTCCCACGCCTGGTACTTGTTGGTTGACCCTTCCAGGACGCTCGGGTCCTTCTCTACCAGCTTCTTCCATTGCGCCTCGTAGACCGGGCCATGGAACGGGAGGCCCTTGGCGTAGACGCCGTGGCTGAGAATTACCGGATAGCGGCCATCTTCGAT
>CAZPIZ010000079.1:0-7199 GCA_964586615.1 uncultured Acidimicrobiaceae bacterium
ACACCAGGGGAGCAAGTTTCCGCGCCAAAACGGGTAGCGGGTTAAGGGCTAACCGTTCTCCAAGAATCCCTGAAGGTTCTTCGCCTTTTCGGGGTGTCGAAGCTTCGCCAGTGCCTTGGTCTCCAACTGGCGGATTCGCTCCCGGGTCACCTTGAAATGGTCCCCTACCTCTTCGAGCGTCCGCATCCGCCCGTCAGCGAGACCGAAGCGCATGATCAGAACCTCCCGCTCCCTCGGGTTGAGACCTTCCAGGGCAAGGGCAAGATTCTCTTGAAGCAGACGGAACGTGGCGGCATCGGCCGGAACCTGTGCATCGAGATCTTCGACGAAGTCGGCCAGGGTCGACTCATCTTCCTCCCCGACCGGGGTCTCGAGCGAGATGGTGTCCTGGGCGATCCGGGTCAGCTCTGCCAGTCGATCGACTGGCAGATCAAGCTCTCGAGATAGTTCTTCGGGAGTCGGCTCCCGTCCATATGACTGGGCAAGATCTCGCTGGGCCCTGGTTAGCTTGTTGATCGTGTCCACGATATGGATAGGCATCCGAATGTTCCGGCCCTGGTCGGCAATCGCCCTTGTGATCGACTGACGGATCCACCAGGTGGCATAGGTGGAAAACCTGAATCCGCGCCGGTAGTCGAACCGCTCCACCGCCCGCATCAGTCCGAGATTGCCCTCCTGAAAGAGGTCGAGCAGAGCCATTCCTCGGCCGACGTATCGCCGGGCGATCGACACCACCAGACGCAGGTTCGATTCGACCATGCGCTTTTGGGCCAGCTCCCCTCGCCGGGCTGTTGCGACCAGGATGGCCCGATCTTCCGGCGACAGCTCGTCCTCTTTCTCGAGCTGAGCAGAAGTCTTCAGCCCGGCTTCGAACGCCATTGACAGCTCGACTTCCTCCTGTGCGGTGAGGAGTCTGTAGCGACCGATGTCGTTGAGGTACATCCGAACCGGATCCGAGACCCAGACCTCATCGGATTCGCTCAGCCCATGATCGTGGTCGGTTTCGTCCTCGGTCAGTTCGATTCCACGGGTGCGAAGCAGATCAACCGCACGCTCGAAAGCTTCCGGAGCGGCTTCAGCCTCCTCGAGTTCCTGCTGGACCTCAGAGACGGTGAGGAACCCGCGCTGGCGCCCTCGCCGCAGCAGCGGTTCGATCAAACGCTCGATCTCGTCGCTCACCAGATGCCCCTCAATTCCGTCTTTCCTGCTCCAAAGCTATCACCCGCCGCAGGATGTCGGAATGGGTCTGTGAAGTGGGGTCGAGCCTGGCCAGTTCCTGTTTGAGCTCGTCGATCTCCCCTTCGATCGCCTTGTTCCGTGCCCTTGCGATCACTTCGACCGGATCTTTGGGTAACGGGCGGGGGTCCAATGCGAGTCGCTGGAGCATTTCACTCTGGTCAAGACCCGAGATATCCAGGGGCACGCCCGGCGCCGTCGAAGCTCGGCGCGGGGAAATCGATTCGAATGCCTGCCTTAGCAGGCCCTCCGAAAACAGCTCGGGCCCAATGTCCTTGTCAGCGATCTGAACCGGGTTGGCCAGCACCACTCGCAGGAGCTCTCGCTGAATCGGATCGGAGTGCTCGACGGTCTCGACCGAGGCGAGTTGGCCAGGTCGCCTGACACCGCTACGCAATGCTCGATCGATGGCCGCCGGCTCGATCCCGATCAGGCCGGCCGCGAATCGGACGTACTCGGCCCGGGCGATCTCATCACCCACCCGGGCCAGCAATGGGACCATCCGGCGCACGGCCCGAGCCCTTGCTTCCGGTTCCCGCAGATCGAACCGCTCGACTTCCTTCTCGATCCGAAACTGGAGCAACGGACGGGAGGCCTTGACCGCCTGGGCCAACTCGGAGCCCCGCCCGGCCTGGATGAGGTCGGCCGGATCCAGGCCATCTGGCATCTCCGCCACTCGAAGATCCAGATCCAGATCGACCGGGGTCCTGAGCTCATCTCCTCGCAGAGCCGCCTTGCCTCCGGCGGCGTCTGAGTCGAAGGCAAGAACCACACGATCGGTGAACCTGCGGAGCAGGTCGAAGTGCTCCTCACCGAGGGCGGTACCGCAGGTCGCCACCGCGGTGTCCACCCCGGCCCTGTTACAGGCGATGACGTCGAAATAGCCCTCGACCACCACCGCCTCCTGGGTCCGGGCGATCGGTCCTTTGGCCCGGTCGAGCCCGTAAAGCAGCCGGCCCTTCTGATAAAGCCGCGAATCAGGCGAGTTGAGATACTTGGGGGTGACGCCTTCCAAACCCCGACCGCCGAATCCAACCGGATCACCCCGGAGATCGTGGATCGGGAACAGAACCCTGCGGCGGAACACGTCGTAGAGGCGGCCACCCCTCCCCCGCCGGGCCAAACCCGCCGATTCCATCGTCCGTTCCTTGATGCCGGCGCCCCGCAGCTCCTTGACCAAAGCCCCCCAGTTGTCACCCTCTGGAGCAAAGCCGATCCGGTATTCATCGACAGTGTCGACATCGATGCCCCGGCTTCGCAGATATGCCCTGGCCTGACCGGCGTCCAGATCATTCTTTAGGATCCGGTGATAGAAGTCAGACGCGTGCCGGACGGCCTCGACCATCTGGTCGCGCTCGCCACGCTGTTTGGCAGCGGCCGGGTCGACCTCGAGATGGATCCCGGCCTGTCGAGCCAACAGTTCCACCGATTCGTTGAAGTCGAGACCCTGGGTCTCCTGGATGAAGGTGAAGACGTCGCCACCCTTGCCGCATCCAAAGCAGTGGTAGAGCCCCCTTGCGGGGTCGAGCGACAACGACGCCGACTTCTCCTGATGAAACGGGCACACGGCCATGTGGGCCCGTCCCTGACGTTTGACGGTTGTGACCCCGGCCACCAGGTCGACCAGATTGGTGGCCGCCCTCACCCGATCGATGTCGTCGCGGCGGTACACCGTCTGAAGGTTACCGGGATGGGAACGAGTGTTCTGTGGGCCGAAATCGTTGTCAGACGACGAAAACGACCCAGGGTCGCGGGATTGCTCAGGCTTTGACGGCCACGAAGTCGAGGGAGATGGTGACTTCGTCGGTCACGCCGGCTACTCCGGGGGCGTTGGGGATCCCGATACCGAAGTCGGCCCGAAGCACCTCGGCCTGCGCCCGACCGGAAAGTCGGTCCTCTGCCTCGAGCAGGGCGGTGACCGAAAAGGTCACCGTTTGGGTGGCGCCCTTGATGGTCAGATCGCCGGTGATCTCGAATGCGACCGCCTCACCCAACGTTATGGCACCATCAAGACCGGTCACGGTTGCCGGCATGAATGAGATGAATTCGTGCTCGTCGCTGCCGGAGTCGAGAACGACGGAACTTCGCATGGCCCGATCCCGATTCGACCGATTGGTCTCCAGGGTTCGGGCGTTGATCAAGATCTCGCTGAACTGGGCCGAAGCCGGATCGGCCAGGTCGAACAGGACCTGCCCAGCGACCTCCGAGGTGGTTCCAACCACGGTGGAGTTCTGACCCATGAGAACTTCACCCAATTGGAACGAAGCCACCGACTCCTCCGAAACGATCACAAAGGCGGCCGTCGGATCGCCGGAGGCGGCGGCGGTGGTTGTGTTCAAAGCGGGCGTGGTCAGATCGGTCGAAGGCTCACCGGAGCCACCCGAGAAGTAGATGTAGCCGAAGCCAGCCCCAACCACCAGCACGGCCAAGAGAAGAACGGTTCTGAGGGCTTTCAACGGAGATCTCCTTGACGAAGACCGAAAGCTATCCGAACTCGGTGACTAAGAGGTTCGAGGTCGGTAAGCGACCCGTTCGGGTTCTTACTTCAAACCTCAAACTTCAAACCTTCTACTCCAGACGATCCGTCAAATACGCCAGCACCCCAGCCATCGGAACTCGATCCTGTTCCATCGTGTCACGGTGGCGAATCGTCACCGCTTCGTCTTGCAGTGTCTCAAAGTCAACGGTGACGGCGAATGGGGTCCCGATCTCGTCCTGACGGCGATAGCGACGACCGATCGACTGGGTGACATCCATCTCGAGCATGAAATGCTTGCGGAGATCGGCTGCGAGCTTGTTGGCGGGTTCGATCAACTCCGGCTTCTTGGAGAGCGGCAGGATCGCCACCTTGTACGGGGCCAGCCGGGGGTGAAGCTTGAGCACCGTCCGTGATTCACCCCTCACCTCCTCTTCTGTATAGGCATCGATCAAGAACGCAAACATCGTCCGTGTGGCACCCGCCGCTGGTTCGATGACGTGGGGAAAGAACCTCTCACCGGTGTCCTGATCGAAATACCGGAGATCCTCGCCGGAGTGCTCGGTGTGCTGTCGTAGATCGAAGTCGGTCCGGTTGGCGATGCCCTCCAACTCGTCCCAGCCCCATGGGAATGCATACTCCACATCGACCGTCCCGGCCGAATAGTGAGAGAGTTCATCGTCGGTATGGGGACGGATCCGCAGGTTTTCCTCGGTCATCCCCAATGAGAGGTACCACTGGTATCGGGCCTTCTGCCAGTAGTCGAACCACTCGGAAGAAGTGTCGGGTCGAGTGAAGTACTCCATCTCCATCTGCTCGAACTCACGGGTCCTGAACACGAACTGCCCCGGCGTGATCTCGTTGCGAAATGACTTGCCGATCTGGGCAATTCCGAACGGGAGCTTGAGACGGTTGGCCCTTCTGACGTTCTCATAGTTGATGAAGATCCCCTGAGCGGTTTCGGGTCGCAAATAGACCAAGTTGTCGTCGTCTTCAACAGGACCCATATGCGTCCTGAACATCAGATTGAATGCCCGGGGCTCGGTGAAGCTGTCCTTGGCCCCACAATTTGGACAAATGTGAGCATCGGACAGTTTGTCGAGACGGAAGCGCTGGTTGCAGTTACGGCACTCCACCAGTGGATCGGTAAAGGCCGCCTCGTGACCCGATGCCTTCCACACCTGGCGGGCCTGGAGGATGGCCGAGTCCAGGCCGACCACGTCTTCCCGTTCCTGGACCATCGCTCGCCACCACTCGTTCTTGACGTTCCTCAGCAGTTCGACACCCAGCGGGCCGTAGTCATAGGCGGAACGAATTCCCCCATAGATCTCAGAGGACTGAAAGACGAAACCACGTTGCTTGGCCAGGTTGGCGATTGTCTCTAGGGAGGCGGGCATGTGGCGGGGAAGGCTACCCACGTGATTTGAGATGCCAGACGCCGGATGCGGGCTGGGCTACTTAGCCCTCGGGCGAAGACCAGTCGGTCCGCCTTATGACCCACCCTGCTGCCGCTACCAACAGGACCGCCACTACAACTCCAATCACCGCCCGCCCGGGGTCGAGAGACACCTCGGCCGTCGGCACCATCTGGGCCACCGCCGGATCACCCTCGATGCCCAACCCCACCAGACGGACTGCAACGAACAGAAGCACCGGAGCACCCACGGCGACGAACCCGATCACGGCGATCAACCACCCGTCTCTTTCCATCTAGTTCTCCTGAGGAGGAACCTTGTCATCAAGGCGGCGGTTCAGCGAGAACAGCCTTCCCAGCACCGGCATGAGCAAGAGGTTCATGCCGTGCAGGAGCCCGATGATCAAAAGGATGCCTCCGATCCTGGAAACCTCGAATTGGAGTTGGTCGGGCCCGACCGTGGGTCCCCACGCCGGGTCTGGTTCGAAGCGAACGGTGAAGAAGATATACGCGGTGAAGATGAGGTAATAAACGATGTCGACCAGGACAATAAAGCTCTTCCCGGTACGCGGGTTGGACCGGAAGACGTCAGCGGCATAGCTCCGACCGAAGCGCTTGATGAACGGTCCTAACCAAAACGCCAGGCCTAAAAGCAGAGCGAGGGTGATCAGCTCGAGCACCCACCAGTCCATTAGGAATCTCCCTTCTCCGTAATCCGCCAAGCCCAAAACCAACGCCGTGAGGGCAGCCATCAAGAGGCCAGCCACGGCCCATCCTCGCAGGATCCTGGATTGCCGGAGTCGATCGGCTTCGACACTTTGAACAACCCTCTCGAACAAGTCCGGGGCAGGAGCCACATGCGCAGCGCTGGCGAACAAGGCATCGTGGAGACGCTTTTCGAGAGTCATCGCTCCACCTCGCCGCCGAGCCTCTGCTCGAGAGACCGCAGGCCTCGGGAGAGATGTGTCTTCACCGAGTTCGGGGATAGTCCGAGGGTTTGGGCGATCTCGGCCACACCCAGCTCCATGTAGTAGCGGAGGACCAGGCAATCACGCTGGCGAATCGGCAATTGCCGGAGAGCCTCGATAACGGTCCGCTGATCCTCCCTGATCGCCATCGCCTCGTCGATCGATGGAGGGGTGGGGTCGGCAGGCGGTTGATGTCGGAGTGAGACGAGTCCCCGGCGATTGTGATCCCGGGCAAGGTTGAGGACGATCGACCGAAGATAGGCGGGCACGCGATCGCGCTCTCGGATCCGATGAGCCGAGCGCGCCAGCCGAATGAAAGCTTCCTGGACCAGATCCTCGGCGGCGTCCCGATCATCGACAAAGAACCGGGCCAGACGAACCAGGTTGGCGGCCTCGGCCCGATAGATCTCTGCGACCAGAAGGTCGAGACCGGTCCAGGACACCGCGGGCGCGCCCAGTTCCTCGGCTGAAGCCATCCAAGCCGTCATCTCGTATACGGACGAGCGCGGCCGACCGATCAGGTGACCTGTCACCCGCCACCACCACGAGATCCGTCTTATCAGCATGGACACCACTTCACACACTTCTTACTCGGCCGACGCTCTCGCCGAACCCGTGCAGGCACATTTTTGGAACCGCCACCCCATAATCTCGGGCGCCCTCGGAGGTCTCTTGTGGGGTGTCCTCATGAGGCTCTGGATGAGGTTCGTATCCACCGATCCCGAGTTCACCTGGTCGGGAACCGGTTTCATCCTGGGCGCCGCCCTCATCGCCGGTCTCGGTTTGGGATCCGCCTATGCCTTGAGTCGGAAGACCCGGGCTGGATGGTGGCGGTTGTTTGGACTGTCGGTGATCCTTCTCGGGGCCGGGGCCGGCAGCATCATGCTCCCGGGCGCAATACTGGGTGGTCTTGCCTTCGCCCGTCGCAACTGGCCGAAAGCAGTGAGGGTCTCACTCTGGGTGGTGGCCAGCGGAGGCACGATCGCTCTGATAGGGCTGAGCAGCGATGACACCTTCGGGCCGATCAAGACCACAGCTTCAATGGCGATTTTCGCCGTCCTCCATACGATCGAGATGGCGGCCATTGGCATCGCCTTTCAAGAAA
>CAZPIZ010000079.1:7299-8409 GCA_964586615.1 uncultured Acidimicrobiaceae bacterium
GTGCAGATCGTCGCGGCGTCTGGTCAGCAGGTCTTCGTTGAACCACATGAGGAACTCGACCTCTTCCGGATCCCGATCCCAGTTCTCGGTCGAGAACGTGTAGGCCGTCAGCCAGCTGATCCCAATCTCGAGGGCCCCGTCGACCGTGTCGAACAGGGCCGCTTCACCGGCGGCGTGGCCGGCTGTGCGGGGCAAACCACGGGCATTGGCCCAGCGCCCGTTCCCGTCAAGGATCAATCCGACGTGGCGTGGTATCCGGGTCGGATCCAGCTTGCTCAGATCGAGACGGTCGATGGCTTCCCCGGATATCTTGTTCGTTGGCATGCTGTCAGTCGCCCAGAACAGCCAGCGACGACAGCCGGCGGTCGAGGTGGTATTCGACAAACCTTCGGGTCACTCCCATCGCTTCCCCGGCCATGACCGGGTCGGTCGGAGGGAGCATGGAAAGGTCGGCCGCCGCCAGCCCGGCCAGATATGCGGTGAGACCCGGACGGAGGCGAACGGTCCCTTCGGACCGGCAGGTCCCGCAGACCACCCCGCCCCCCGAGAAGCTGAAACGATCGAGGGTGTCGGTGTTGCCGCACGAAGCGCACTTGGTGAGAGCCGGCGCCACCCCGACCACCCCTGCCAGCTTTAGAAGGAACGCACTCACCAGATCATGACCACCGCCCCCGGCATCGAGGGCCTTCAACCCGCGCCGGAGAAGTAGAAACAGGCGATGAGAGTTCTGGCCCTCCTGGGCGACTGCGTCGATGGCCTCGACCATGGTGCCCGCCGCCATCACCCGATCGAGGTCGGACCGTAGAAACGGGAAGGCCTCAATGATGGCGACCTCAGTGATGGTGTCGAGATTGCGCCCCTCGTATACGACCAGATCGACGTGGGTGAACGGTTCGAGACGTCCTCCGAACCTGCTCTTCGTCTTCCTGACCCCCTTGGCAACAGTGCGAAGCTTGCCCCGGTTGGGGCTCAACAGCACGACCACACGGTCAGCCTCCCCGAACGGGTACGACCGCAGCACGATTCCCTGATCGGAACGAATCACGCACCAAACGGTAGTGAGGAGCCGAGCCTGATCATGACCGGGTAGTGGGTCCGTTTGGTCCGAGT
>CAZPIZ010000080.1:0-8291 GCA_964586615.1 uncultured Acidimicrobiaceae bacterium
TGCTCCGCCTCTTCGGGGTCGTAGCACGACCGGCACCGAGCTTCGTAGGCACCCTGGGCGCCAAGAACCACTAGGTCATCTGAGCGGACTATCCGCTGCGTGAATAGACCGGGACCGCCGCACCGATGGCAAACCGCGAGCATCTTGGTGACGAACTCCGCCCGCCCGCACAGAGAGGGAATCGGTTCGAAGGGACGGCGCAGATAATCGGTGTCAAGCCCGGCAATGATCACCTGCTTGCCGGCATCGGCCAGCCTTTCTGCGGCCTCGACCAAACCCTCGTCGAAGAACTGGCCTTCATCGACGCCAACAACGACGGTGGCGTCCTCCACCGCTCGCAACAACTCACCTGAACCCGAAACCGGCGTTGCCTCGAACGTCATGTGGGAGTGGGACACGACCCGGGTGTCGGCGAAGCGCAGGTCGAGGACAGGCTTGAAAACCTGGACCGGAAGCCGTGCGATCCGCGACCTCGTCACTCTACGGATCAACTCCTCGCTCTTACCGGAAAACATGGGCCCGCAAATGACTTCGATCCAGCCAGACGATGGGTGACGAAACATGCGATCGTGACAGTACCTAGACCGGCACCGGCACGGGTGAACGCCGCAGCCAGATCGAGTTGGCGATGCCGAGGGCGATCGCGAAGTTGAGGAACGACGATCCACCTGCGCTCAGGAACGGAAGCGGCAGCCCGGTCACCGGCATGATGCCGATCGTCATTCCAATGTTCACGAAGACATGGAAGACAAACATGGCGGCGATGCCAAGCGCCACCAACGCACCGAATCTGTCCCTGGCATTGGCCGCGATGACCAGTAACCGCCAGACCAATACCAGGTAGGCGGCAATGACCAGGATCC
This sequence comes from uncultured Acidimicrobiaceae bacterium, assembly GCA_964586615.1. Taxonomy (GTDB): domain Bacteria; phylum Actinomycetota; class Acidimicrobiia; order Spongiisociales; family ZC4RG35; genus DATEEG01. The sequence goes on from CAZPIZ010000080.1 coordinate 864, forward strand.
CTCCGACGAATCCAAGCTGTTCGCCGACAGCCGTGAAGATGAAGTCGGTTCCCTGCTCGGGCACGTATTGGAAGTTGGTCTGCTGACCCTGAAAGAGGCCCTTGCCGGTGAGCTGTCCGGATCCAACCGCCAGTTTGCTTTGCCGAAGGTTCCAACCGATTCCGGTCGGGTCGATGCTGGGGTTCATCAACACCCGGAAACGGTCGACCTGATACTCGCGAAGTACACCCTGTTGCGCCACCGTCAGCAGCAGCGCCACCCCCAATCCGGAGAGCACGAGAATCTGCCGGCCCGAGATTCCGGCACCGAACAGCATGACGATGGTGAGGAAGGCAAACACCAGCATGGTTCCGAGATCCGGTTGAAGGAATATCAGGAAGCCAGGCACGGCCATGACCACCAGGGCCTGGCCGATCCGCCCCCACCGCAGCCGCACCTGGGGACGGCCCAGCACAGCCGCCAGCGCAAGGACACAGGCGGTCTTCGAAAACTCCGACGGCTGCAATTGAAAGTAACCGAGGTCGAACCACCGCTGGGCGCCCTTGACAGCCGGAAACAGAAAGACCAGAGCGAGCAGGGCGATCATCGCCACATAGACGACATGAGCGAGCTGACCGAGCTCGCGGTAGTCGACGAACGACAGCGCCACAAATAGGATCAAACCGGCGGCGACAAAGATCATCTGTCGCTCCATCGAAAAGGACGCCGGCAGATCGTTGCGTTCCAATCCCACTCTGGTGGCGGAGTAGATCATCAGCAGACCAAGCATCGAGAGAGCCAGGGTGGTTATGAAGAGGACACGATCGGGCGTGTTCCGGCGCCGGTCCGAAATGGCCGACGGGGCGTCAGGGCGGGCTAACAATGTCATCAGTCCGCCGCCGCTCCCTCGACTATCGGGTCAGGGACCTCTCCCATCAAGTACTGCATGATATGCCGGGCGACGGGAGCCGCCACCCGTCCGCCACTGCCGCCTTCGTCGATCAAGACCACCACCACCCAGCGGGGCGAGTCGATTGGCCCGACTCCGGCGAACCAGGCGTGGTTGTCGTTGTTGGCGATTGTCTGCCCGGTTCCAGTCTTGCCGCCCACCCTGTCGAGAGAGGCGCCAAAGCTGGCGAAAGCGGTCGAGGCGGTCCCCCGAGTGACGACCCCGTTTAGATCCGCCAAGATCGATTGAACCGTGGACGGGTCGATATCGATCTGTCGCACCAGCTCACGTTCTGCCTGATAGACAACGGTGCCGTCGCGGGCGATGGCGGAACTCACGACGTGGGGTTGGTAAACAAAACCCCCGTTGGCGATGGCGGCGTATGACACCGCCAACTGAAGCGGGGTTGCGGTCAATTCCCCCTGCCCGATGGCCAGGTTCATGAGATCCCCACCCAGGAAAGGGCCCTCGGGCAGATCGAGGCGGCTGGGCTCCAGACGAGCGGGAGCCTCCGGGTTCTCGACCTGAAACTGCTTCCAGGCGTCGAACAATGCTCGATCGGGCACGGTCCCTTCAGCCTCACCGGTCAGGTCGACTCCGGTGACGGACCCGAAGCCAAGATTCCTCGCCCAACTCTGGATGATGCTCTCCTGATCGGTGAGCTTGTGCGCCCGCCAGGTACCGAGGGCCACCGACCAGAAGTAGATGTTGCACGATTGCTCGAGGGCCCCGTGAATATCCAGCCAGCCCTTGTCGCCCGTGTACCAGTCATGGAAGACCTGCTGACTGCCTTCGTCGAACCTGGGCAGTCTCAGGGTGCCGTTGCAATGGATCAGGCCCGATGACGGGTCGAGGTTCTCCTCGGCCAGGGGAAGACCTTCTTCGACGGCCGCCAGATAGGTGACCACCTTGAAGGCGGATGCGGGCGGATACAGGCCCGAGACCGCCAGATTGTTGAATGCCCTTGCATCGTTGAGAGCCTGGAACGTTGCCGAGTCGAGACCACCCACAAACAACGAAGGGTCGAAATCGGGAACCGAAGCTAGGGAGAGGATTTCCCCGGTAGTGACGTCGAGAACCACCGCCGCCGCCCGTGTGGCATCGTGATTCACCTCTTCGCCGGATGCCCGGTCGTCGTCCTTGACGTCGTTGGCCAGGACCACACCGCTGGCCAGCGCCTGTTCGACAACCTCTTGCAGCCTCAGATCCAAGGTCAGCTGAAGGGTTGCTCCCTGTAGCGGGGCGATCGGGAGACGTTCCTCAACCACCTCCGATTGGCGATTCAACCGCAGCTCGGCATAACCCGGAGTGCCCTGAAGGACCGCGTCGTAGACCCTTTCGACGCCCAGCTTGCCGATGCGCAGGTTGGGATCGAGTTCGGGGCGGTTCTCGATATCGGCGGCATCCGGCAGACCAAGGTGTCCGACGACATGGGCCATGGTTGGACCGACCAGGTATACCCGCTCCGGCACCTTCTCGATGCTGACTCCGGGAAGGTCGGACAACTGCTCTGAAATCCTGTAAGCCGTGTCGGTAGATACCTCGGTCACCGGAAACCGGCCGTTGAGACCGGCTGCTTCGTACAAGGCGTCGAGTTCGGAGGCGGGCACGCCCAACAGCCCCGACAGCCGCTGGATCAGTCCGTCCTTGTTGGCCGGGTCTACGAAGCGCCGATCGACCACCACCCTTGGCACGAACCGGCTTGTGGCGATCACGACTCCCGACCGATCGACAATGTCGCCCCGAGGTGCCTGACTGTCGATCCGGACCCAGGTCTGCTCCTCTGCGATCTCCGCACTCTGAGCACCCTCGGCCACCTGGACGAACCAGAGCCGGATTCCGAGGATCCCGAACATGGCAACGAAGGCCGCTGCCACCACCGTCAGACGGGTACCAAACTTCATCAGGACCTACGCCCCCCCGATTGCAGAAGCCGGGTAACCGGGATCGCCAGCAAGGCCGCACAAACCGCATTGGTGATTGGCACTTCGATGAATCGCCGAAGCATGGCGTCCCCTAGTTCAGCCGATTGCCCGAATAAGACACCGACCACAATCACGAGCGCCACCGAAACCAGAGTAAGCAAACCTGCCCAGACCCCCACTGCCAGGGAACCAGAATCTGCCCTCTGGCGGGTCCGTACAGCCAAATATGCGACCACTGTGTAGGTCAGAGCCCTCAGGCCCAGGACCGAACTGGCCAACGAGACGTCGACCAGAGCACCGGCCAGAAACCCGGTCACAAGGACGACCTCGGGGCGAAGGCTGAACGTGGCAAGTATCACAACCAGGACGACAAGATCCGGCACCAGCCACGTGAACCTCCTGAACAGGGTGGCCTGGAGCACCAGTCCGAACACGGCCAATCCCATCGTGATGAGGACAGGGCGCGGGGACCTCATCCGTCGCCGGTCGTGGTTGTCTCGCCCCCGGAATCGCCTGAGCTCGAAGGGGTCGAATCTGAACCCGGCGAGGAACCGGGGATGGTTGTGGTTGATTCGACTGTCCCGGGTTCCGGTGGCCAGGTAATCACCACCACGATCCGCAGAGTGTCCGGTTCCGCAAAGAGCCGGACCGGCGCCGATATCGCCGTCCCCTCGAGATCGACGTCGGCCGTGACCTCTCCCACCGGGAGACCTTGAGGATAGGTCACCGAGACCGAACTCGTCACCACCAGGTCCCCGGCCTGAAGCGGCTCGATCGCATCGAACACCTCGAGCGTGAGTAGATCTGAGCCGACGTGCGAAACCAGGCTGCCCACTTGGCCATCGACTAGAACTGTCACTGCCTCGCGGTCCTGGGTGATCGGTACCACGATGGCGAAGCCCGGTGCCGCCTCGACCACCTTGCCGACGACGTAGCCGTTTGGATCAACCACCGGGTGGCCCACGGCCACGCCATCGTCAGTCCCCTTGTCGATTACAAAGCTCGGTCCGAAAGGGTCGGGCCGACCGATGACGTTGGCCGGGGTCTGGGCTGCGTCAGGGTCGAGAATCTCGAGATCGTTGATCTGCTCGAGTACCTCCACCCTGGCTTGAAGGTCCTGGGTGCCGGCCTGCTCCGCCTGAAGGCGAGCCACCTCAGCGAGCAGGGCCTGGTTCTCTGCCCGCAACGTAGCAAGGCCGGTCAAGGCCTCACCCAGGTCGGCCACTGGATCGACCACGATCGCTGCGAGGTTCTGGAGAGGCGCCAGGACGCTCAAGGCGGCGCTGCGGATGCTGCTCGAGACCGATCCGCCTGCCAGGCGCACATCGAAGGTCATCAAAAGGAAGGACGCCACCACCAGGGTGACAAAGGTGGGCAGAGCCCGATCGCGTCGTGAGTCACGGTCGATCATCGGTGACCGCTCCCAGGTGCCGGTTGAAGGTGGTCCACCGTCACCCACCAATCAGATGAGAGCTGCGAACACCCTCATGGGCGGGCCGAGGAAGAGAGGAGTGTCTCGAACTCTTCGAGGCACTTGCCTGAGCCGATAGCAACTGACTGGAGCGGACGCTTGGCGGTGACGATCGGCATACCGGTCTCGTGAGCAAGACGTTCGTCCAGCCCGACCAGGAGAGCGCCCCCGCCGGTGAGGACGATGCCCCGCTCCATGACGTCTGCCGCCAACTCGGGTGGGGTCTTGTCGAGAGTGAATTTCACCGCGTCGACGATGGCCTGGGTGGGCTCTTCGATCGCCTCACGCATCTCGGAACTCGACAAGAGAATCGTCTTCGGTAGCCCGGTGACGAGGTCACGGCCACGAACCTCGGCCGAAGGCTCATCCGCGTACGGCCAAGCCGAACCGATCGCCATCTTCACCTGCTCTGCCGTCCGCTCACCGAGGAGCAGGTTGTATTCCTTTTTGACCCACTCGATGACGGCCTCATCCATTTCATCGCCCCCGACCCGGATGGATCGGCTGACCACGATGCCACCGAGCGATATCACCGCTACCTCGGTCGTGCCCCCACCAATATCGACCACCATTGATCCCGATGGCTCCCCGATCGGTAGTCCACAACCGATTGCCGCGGCCATTGGCTCTTCGATCGTGTAAGCCCGGCGGGCTCCGGCGTGATAGGCAGCTTCTTCCACTGCCCGACGCTCCACCGAGGTGATGCCGGATGGAACTGCGACGACGATGCGGGGACGGGCCCACCTCCGTCGGTGGACCTTCTGGATGAAGTAGCGGAGCATCTTCTCAGTGATGTCGAAGTCTGCGATGACCCCGTCCCTGAGAGGGCGGATGGCGCGGATGTAGGCGGGAGTCCGCCCGATCATGCGTTTTGCCTCCATCCCCACCGCCAGCGCACGCCCGTTCTCGACATTGATCGCCACCACCGACGGTTCATTGAGCACAATGCCTTGGCCCCGCACGAACACCAAAGTGTTGGCGGTGCCGAGGTCAATGGCCATGTCTTGGCCAGCGAATGCAAAGAGGTTTTCGGCCATAGCAGAAATAGAAAGCCGCGAAAAGGACCCTCGGAGTCTAGGGGGCGCCGGTGGGCTGTGCCATTCAGGGTTTTGCGACTCGCGGTCCGGATCGAGCTCTAGCCGAAGAACAATGCAAGCTCCCGGCTGGCCGACTCGGGACCGTCGGAACCGTGGACGAGGTTGTGGGTCACCGCCAGCCCCAGATCACCCCGAATGGTGCCTGGATCAGCCTTCTTCGGATCGGTGGCACCCATCAGGGTACGGGCCACGGAGACGGCTGATTCCCCGGTCCATTCCATGGCCACGACCGGGCCCTGGATGATGAAGTCGAGCAACTCAGAGAAGAAAGGCTTCTCCAGATGCTCGGCGTAGTGGCGGCGGGCCAGCTCCTCGTCGATGGTCAGCATCCGAATCCTCTTGAGGCGGAGCCCCTTTCGTTCGAAGCGAGAAATGACCTCGCCGACAAGTCCTCTTGCAACCCCGTCGGGTTTCACCATTACGAAGGTGGTTTCATTCATAGGGGCCAAGTTAGACGGGGAACGAAGAGCGTCTTACGCTCCTAACGCTCGTTTCTTTGGGCGGCCTTGCCTGTGGTCAACAGGCTGCGAATGGCACCAACCAGGTAAAGCGACCCGGTCACAAGGACCGCGCCGGCTGGACCGGCCAACTCGCGGGCCCTTGCCAGGGCCGCGGCCGGATTGGAGGCGGTCTCAACCGGCACCTCGAGACCTGCTTTCAGGCTCGAGGCGAGTTCGTCCGCGGGCAACGACCGGTTTGAGCCGGTTTCAGTGGCGATCGCAGCTCGAACCTGCCCTTTCAGCGGCGGAATCATCTGACTGAGATCCTTGTCCCTCATCCCCGACATCACCAAAACCCAGTCGTGATTGGCGAACTCCTCGGCGAGAGCAGCAGCAAGAGCGCGCACCCCCTGCGGGTTGTGAGCACCGTCGATCAGAACCAGGGGTGAGGAAGCCAGTAGTTCGAGCCGACCGGGCGACGTGACAGCGGCGACGCCGTCTCGAAGGGCACCCTCGTCTAGCGGTCCACCCAGCAGAGCTTCAGCGGCTGCAACCGCCACAGCCAGGTTGGCGACCTGATGGCGCCCACGCAATGGAAGGAACACGTCCTCGTAGTCTCCCCGCGTGCCATTGATAGATGCCAGCCAACCCCCAACCCCTCGATCGGCACCCTCGATGCGGAAGTCCTTGGTGAACTCATAGTGGGTTGCACCGAGGTCGGCAGCGGCGGCTCTGGCGACCAGCAGCGCTTCTTCAGGCATTGGCCCTGTGACGAGCATCGACCCGGGCTTGACAATCCCGAGTTTCTCAGTAGCTATTTGCTCGAGAGTGGTACCGAGGATCTCTGTGTGGTCGAAGTCGACGCCGGTCACGACGGCTACTTCACCATCAGCCGCATTGGTGGCATCGAGTCGGCCCCCGAGCCCAACCTCTACGACCGCAGCATCGACAGAGTTTTCCGAGAACCAAGCAAAGGCCATGGCAGCTGTCAGCTCAAAGTAAGAGGCCCTTTCCCCGGTCCGCTGCTCGAACAGGTCTGCAAAAGCGGCGACATCCGTCACGGCCTGAGCGAACTCCTCAGGAGTCGAGGTCCGGCCATTGATACCGATACGTTCCTCGATCCGCTCTAGATGGGGCGAGGTAAAGGTCCCGGTGTTGAGCCCGTGAGCGGCAAGGATCACAGTGATCAAGCGCGAGATCGACGTCTTGCCGTTGGTACCAGCCACATGGACGATCGGATATCCGAACTCGGGGTGGCCCATCATTTCCAGGAGCTCAATCATTCGGTCGAGCCCCGGCTTCATTCCAAGATCGATGTGCCGCTCCAGGTACTCAATGGCGCTGCTGTAGTCCACCAAGCAGAGGATACGAGGACCGAAGCCGGACGACCCGCACCGGCCAACCCAAAAGAAAAAGAGGGCCCGCTTAGCGGGCCCTCTTTCTGAGCACAGTTACCGGTCGATCAATTCCAGCTACGGGCTGGATTCTTTTCCTCGGTCTGACGAGCCGCCAGAAGAAGGAGCAGGCCGGCCCCTGCAAATGCTGCTGCCAGCAAGGCCATCGAACC
>CAZPIZ010000081.1:0-8282 GCA_964586615.1 uncultured Acidimicrobiaceae bacterium
GTGGCGGTCACCCTCACGAGCGCCGCTGCCCTGGAATGCCTCCAGGCGGGCCGGCTCCACGCGGCGGTGGTGCACGGACCCGCAGCCGATCTCGTTACGCGCGCTGAAGAGGCGGGCGCCAAAGATAGAGGGGTCGCGCGATTCCATGTGGCCCGGTGGCAGGTTGGTGTCGCCGCCGGACCTGATGCGAAAACCGGATGGTGGAAACAGGCGCTGACCGGAAGAGTCCCGGTGGTTCAACGCGAACCAGGGGCCGGGGTCCAGCGGGCGTTTCGCAATGCCATCCCGAGGTCCCGGAAACTGGTCCCGGGCCCGGTGGCTAACAGCCATATCGAGGCGAGTCGTTTGGCGATGGCGATGGGTATGCCTGCGGTGACTATCGAGCCGGCCGCCAGGGCGGTTGGCGCCATCTTCCATCCGATCGAAGTTCACAGCGCTCAGCTATGGGTGGCCCAAAGATGGATCGACGACGAGGTGGTCGAAGCAGCGATGACGGTTCTGGTGGGACGCCCCTTCCAGCGACAACTCGCCGGGGTCGGTGGCTACGACTTGGAAGGGTCGGGAACCCGAGCGGCATGAAGAGTAAATCAAGCGGCCCACACTCTTCTCTCATAGCGTTTCTGGCGCTGCTGGCTCTGGCATGTGGGACAACGACTGAGGCGACTCGAGAGACGGTCGTCGTGTTTGCCGCCGCCTCGCTGACGGATGTATTCGAGGAATTGGCCGCGGCGTTCGAAGTGGTCAACCCGGACTTGAATATTGAGCTCAATCTTGCTGCCAGTTCCTCGCTCCGCGAACAGATCCTGGAGGGTGCGCCTGCCGACGTGTTTGTCTCGGCCAACACATCGAACATGGATCGGGTGGTCGAAGCTGGCGAGGCGTCGGGTTCTGAGATCCTGGTCACCAACCAACTTCAGATCGCGGTTCCGGCCGGAAACCCGGCCGGCGTCACGGGTCTGGCCGATTTCGCCCGGGAAGATCTCCTCATTGGATTGTGCGCGGAGGAAGTCCCCTGTGGCGATTTCGGAAGACAGGCGTTGGACAATGCTGGAGTGGTGGCGGCGGTGGACACCAATGAACCGGATGTTCGGGCGCTGCTCATGAAGGTCGAGGCTGGCGAACTCGACGCCGGGATCGTCTACGTGACCGACGTCCTGGCAGCTGACGGCCGGGTGGAGGGCGTGGACATCCCGTCGAACCTGAACGTGGTCGCCGCCTATGCCATTGCCGCCCTCATCAACGCTCCCAATCGTGACGGAGCCGACGCATTCGTAGCTTTTGCGCTATCCGAGCAGGCTCGGACGATCCTGGGTCGGTATGGCTTCTCGTCTCCCTGATCCGGCCCGCCGATTGGCCCGATCGCGCCGGGTGAGTAACCGTCCGCCGTTGCTGCTGGCCGCCCTGGCCGCCGCAGGTCTGTCGGTGTTCGTGCTACCTCTGGTCGGCCTGCTGGCGAGGACGCCCTGGGGCCGGCTTACCGAACTGCTGTCAGGCGACGTCGTTACCGACGCCTTGCGACTTTCCCTGGTCACCTCTCTCGCCGCCACTGCCCTGTCTGGGTTGATCGGTGTGCCGTTGGCCTGGGTGATGGCCAGGATCCCGTTTCGAGGCCGATCTCTGGTGAGGGGAATCGTGACTCTGCCCTTGGTGCTGCCCCCGGTGGTTGGGGGGGCGGCTCTGCTGTTCGCCCTCGGGCGGCGAGGTCTTGTTGGAGAACCTCTCAACCAGGCCACCGGGCTGCTTTTGCCGTTCTCGATTTGGGGAGTGATCGTGGCCAACGTCTTCGTGGCGATGCCGTTCCTGGTCATTACCGTTGAAAGCGCACTGCGCAATCTCGATGTCCGATATGAGGGCGCCGCTGCCAGCCTCGGAGCCGGAAGGTGGACCGTGCTCCGCCGGGTCACATTGCCAATGATCGGACCTTCCCTGGTTGCCGGCCTGGTGCTGAGCTGGGCTCGGGCGCTGGGTGAGTTCGGGGCAACTATCACGTTTGCCGGCAACCTCCAGGGCCGCACCCAGACCCTGCCTCTGGCGGTGTTCGTCGCGCTGGAGAGTGACCGCGACACCGCCGTGGCCTTGAGCCTGGTGATGGTGGCGGTCTCACTCACCGTGCTGGTGGCGCTGCGGGAGCGGTGGTGGAAGACCCTTTGAATCGGCAGGATTCCGCGTCTGATGGCCTCGAAGCCCGTCTGGTGGTAGAGCGAAACACGGGCTTCGTTCTTGACCTTGCGCTGGCGATTGCACCCGGGCAGACGGTGGCTCTGCTCGGGCCCAATGGAGCCGGGAAGTCGACAGCAGTGCGAGCGCTCGCCGGGATGATCCCGATCGATCGTGGACGCATCGTCCTCAACGGCCGCATACTTGACGACCCGGAGGTGGGACTCTTCGTCCCTCCCGATCACCGAAGGGTCGGTGTGGTGTTTCAGGATTACCTCCTGTTTCCCCACCTATCCGTGAGGGAGAACATCGCCTTCGGGCCACGCAGCGGGGGTGTCAATCGCCAGACGGCGTATGACATGGCCGACCCATGGATCGAGCAGTTGGGCCTCGGCGAGGTGGTTGATCGCAAGCCCCATGCACTTTCTGGCGGTCAGGCCCAGCGGGTCGCCCTGGCCCGATCGTTGGTGGGCGCCCCCGATCTCTTGTTGCTCGATGAGCCACTGGCGGCCCTCGATGTCACAACCCGGGCCGAAATGCGCCGCCTGCTGGCCCAATACCTCGAGCACTACGCCGGCCCTCGCCTTCTCATCACCCACGACCCCACCGAGGCCTTCCTTCTCGCTGACGTGGTTCATGTGCTCGAGAACGGCTCGGTTACCCAGGTTGGCACCGCCGACGACATCCGACTCAAGCCTCGCACGCAATATGCGGCCGACCTGGCCGGGTCCAACCTGTTTGTCGGTCAAGCTGGAAACGGTCTGATTCGCCTCGACGGCCTAACCCTTCAGGTGGCCGACTCCTCGATCGCGGGCCGGGTGCTCGTGATTATCCAGCCGCGGGTCATCGCCCTGCACCGCCACGCGCCCGAAGGGAGCCCGCGCAATGTCTGGAGGTCGTCCATTCAGATTGTCGAGCGCCTCGGCGACAGGGTCAGGGTGCAGATGGGGCTTCCCCTTCGAATCACCGCCGAGGTGACCCGCCAAGCGGGTGACAGCCTTGGGCTAGAGCCGGGAGTCGAGGTGTGGGTCTCGATCAAGGCCACCGAGATCGGTATCGAGCCCGACGGGGCGACTTAGGAGAACGCCTCGGGACTACCGCGCTCAACCGGCGTCGCTGGAAGATGCCCAGAGGTTGATGTCGCCGTCAACGGCATAACGGTCGATCTCGGCCAACTCCTCCCGGTCGAAAGCCGTGTTTTCCAGGGCTTGCAGCGCTTCGGCGATCTGTGACCAGCGGCTGGCGCCGATCAAAGCCGAGGTCACCCTGGGGTCCCGCAGCACCCACGCCACCGCCATCTGCGCCAGGGTCTGCCCTCTCCTCTTGGCTATCTCGTTTAGGGCTCTGACGCGGGCGAGGTTGTCGTCGGTTAGAAGGGTCTGGTCGAACGTCGTGCCCTCGGCAGCACGCGACGACGGGGGGACACCGTTGAGGTACTTGTCGGTCAGCATCCCCTGAGCGAGGGGAGAGAAAGCGATGCAGCCCAAACCTTCTTCGTCGAGGACATCAAGCAGCCCTCGCTCGATCCATCGATTGAACATTGAGTACGAGGGTTGGTGGATGATGAAGGGCGTTCTCGAGGCTCGAAGCAGGGCGGCGGCTTCCCGGGTTTTCTCGGGGCTGTATGAGGAGATCCCGACATACAGCGCCTTGCCGGCCTTGACCGCCGACTCGAGAGCCCCCATGGTCTCTTCGAGGGGGGTTGAAGGATCGAATCGATGCGAGTAGAAGATATCGACATAGTCGAGCCCCAGGCGGCGAAGGCTCTGATCGAGGCTGGACAGCAGGTATTTGCGTGAACCCCATTCTCCGAAGGGTCCGTCCCACATCAGGTATCCGGCCTTGGTCGAGATGATCAACTCGTCCCGGTAGGGCCGAAGATCTTTGGCCAACAGCCATCCCAGGTTGTGTTCCGCCGATCCCGGAGGGGGCCCGTAGTTGTTGGCAAGATCGAAGTGGTTGATGCCATGGTCGAAGGCCTTCAACAGCATTCGACGTGCCCGATCGCTCAGTCGATCGCCACTGAAGTTGTGCCAGAGCCCGAGCGAGACCCGGGGCAGATCGAGGCCGCTGCGTCCACAACGGGCATAGGTCATTTTTTGGTAACGGTCTGTGGAAGCTTCGTACATTGTCTTGCCTGCCCAAATCGACTGTAAGTGGATCAACTCTAAGCGGTTTACGGAACCGCGATGACGGGGCGGGAAACAGCCGCAGCCAACCCACCTGGAAGCCGGGTGCCAAGCCCAAGTGGCTTTTGCAGAGTCAATCGAAACACCGACTCGCCAGCTTGGTAGAGATAGATCAGATCCCCATCCATCATCCGGGCGAGGCTTCTGGCTACCGCAAGCCCCAGACCTACCGAATTGGGGGTTCGCCCACCGTCGTCGGAGTGGTCGAAGGGTTCGAACATCGTCACCACCCGATTGTCGGGTATCGGCCCTCCCGAGTCCCGAACCTCGATGTGGGCGGTGCCATCCTGTTGATGTACCTCGACCCGGATCCTTTCACCTCCGTAGCGAAAGGCGTTGGTGAGGAGGTTGCGGATCACCTGGCGGAGCCTTGTGGGGTCTGCCCACACCAGGGCATTGCCGCTCCAGTCGACCGGGCGATTGGCCTCGCGGGCCAGCGCCTGTACGAGGGGGCCAAGGTGCTCCAAGGTATCGACCGCCTTGGGGTGAACGCTCATAGTTCCCGCCTCGAGCCTGGTAATGGTCAGGAGGTCATCGACGATGCTGGACATGTCTGCCGACTGCTTGGCGATCAACCGCACCAGGGAGCGGGCCTCGTCGGGATCGAAGCCGTCCCACGCTTCCGCCAGCTCGGTAGCGAACCCGAGAACGGCGGCAAGAGGTGTCCGCAGCTCATGGCTGACGCTGGCCAGAAAGTCCGTCTTGTCGTGATTGAGGGCTTCCAACTCGGCGACCCGGAGCCTGGCCAACTCCGTCTCTCGCATCGCCCGCTCGACTTGAAACTGGGCTGATGTGAGGCGAGCTCTTCGTTCCGAGGCGTCGTTGTGAAGGGCCTGATCCATGCGATGGAACGTCCGGTAGGCCAGTAGCGCTGCCTGGTGGTCGCCGAGTGCTTGCAGGACGTCGGCCCGCAGCTCGGCTGCTTTGGCAAGATAACGGCGGTTGTCGCTGGTGGTGCTGATCACCTCGACCTTGTCCAGCAGGTTCTGGGCTTCACTGAGATGCCCATCGGTGGTCAGCCAGCCAATCCGATCGAGGGCGATCTCGGCTGCCAAACCGTCGAATCCACCATCCTCGGCAACCTTCTGGGCGGCTGCGGACTCGTCGAGGGCGAGGTCACGGCGCCCTGCAGCGGCATGGGACAAGGCCATGAGCGATCGACCGTAGGCGAGGGTGCTTCTTCCGTCCTCTCCGAGTGCGTGACCCATCTCGATCGCTTCCGAAGCAAGGTTGGAAGCGTCATCCACGACCTCGCCGGCCGGATCTGTCGCACCCAGGGCGAGAGCCAGCAACTCGAAGCCCCGGTTGATCTTTGCCATGGTTATTCGCAAAGGATCGTCGAGGTCAGTGAAGAGCTTCTCGGCCTCCTCGAACAGGGAGGCGGCTTCACGGTGGCGACCCTCGTGGCCAAGAGCTATTCCGGTCAGGTTCAGCACTACCGCCTGTCCGGCTCGATCCCCGGCTGCCTGCATTGGGCCTGCGGCTCTCTCCAGGTACTCCAAAGCAAACGTGGTGTCGCCGGCGTCGCTGTGAATGTCGCCGATTGCCATGAGGGAGTGAGCGACGCCTCGGGGGTCGTTTCGTAGTTCGAACTCCAGCAGAACGGCCATGTGCTCCTTGAGGGCTTCGTCGAGACGCCCGAGGGCGGCCACCGACCAGGCCCGGTGGTGCCGTGCCCAGGCACGGGAGGACACGTCGCCCAGGCGATCGGCCAATTCGATTGCTCGATCTCCGACCAGGACCGCTTCGGCCGCGTCGTACTCATAGAGGGCAGAAGCCAGGTTGAGGAGAGCGGCCAGCCGATCGGTATCCGACGCGGCGTCATCGACCCGCTCTCGGGTGGCCGCCAAACTATCCATTTGTGATGGTTTCGGCTGCCTGGGAGGAGTCCTTGATCCCCTGGTAGGGTCTGATCGACCATTTTTCCGTGGGCATAATGCTTCCGGTGGCCGAGTTCACAACCCTTCGAGATGCTGTCGCCGAACTGGTGAAGGATGGCGACACTGTGGCCATGGAGGGGTTCACCCATCTAATCCCCTTCGCGGCAGGCCACGAGATAATCCGCCAGGGCAGGCGGGACCTGATCCTCATCCGGATGACCCCCGACGTCATCTATGACCAGATGATCGGAGCGGGATGCGCCCGCAAGCTGGTCTTTTCCTGGGGTGGGAACCCCGGGGTGGGCTCTCTACATCGGTTCCGTGACGCGGTGGAGAACGGCTATCCCACTTCCATCGAGTTGGAGGAGCACACCCATGCCGGCATGACCGTGGCCTACGCCGCCGGTGCCTCCGGGCTGCCGTTTGGTATCGCTCGTGCCTACCAGTCGACCGAAATCAGCCAGCACAATCCGCAGGTTCGAACAATCGCCTGCCCTTTCACCGGCGAGGAGTTGGCAGCGATCGCGGCTATCCGACCCGACGTCGCAGTGATTCATGCCCAACACGCCGACCGGAACGGAAACGTGGCCCTATGGGGGATCAGCGGTTCCCAGAAGGAAGCCGTCCTCTCCGCCGGCACCGCCATTGCCACCGTCGAGGAAGTGGTCGAACATCTCGAGCCGATGGGACCCAACTACACGGTGTTCCCTGACTGGACCATTACGGCGGTGGCCGTGGTACCTCGGGGAAGTCATCCCTCCTACGCCCTCGACTTCTATCCGCGCGACAACGCCTTCTACTCGGCCTGGGATGCCATATCCCGCAGTCGTGAGACCTTCGACTCGTGGCTGGCCGTCAACGTGTTCGGGGTCGATGATCACGAGGGTTACCTCGCCCGGGTCGATGCGGGGGGTGGGATCGGTGTCTGAGCCGGCGCCGGGGTATTCGTCCGGCGAGATGATGTCCATCGTCGCCGCCAGACGGTTGGGGAACCGGATGGTCTGCTTTGTCGGGATCGGATTGCCCTCGGAGGTGGCCAATCTGGCTCGACTGACTCACGCCCCCGAACTCGTGTTGATCTACGAGTCCGGAACCATTGGGAGCAAACCGGACGTTTTGCCTCTCTCGATCGGCGATGGCGACTTGGCCACCACCGCGGTAACAGTCGTGAGCGGCACCGAGATCTTCGCTTATTGGCTTCAAGGGGGACGGATCGACGTCGGTTTTTTGAGTGCTGCCCAGATCGATCGCTACGCCAACCTCAATTCAACCGTGGTTGGTTCGTACGAGCACCCGAAGATCAGATTGCCGGGAGCCGGAGGGGCGCCAGAGATCGCCAGCGGGGCAGGGCAGATCTTCATCATGCTCAAACAAAACAGGCGCACCTTCGTCGAGCGGGTCGATTTCGTGACCACACCGGGCTTTGGACGTGACGGATTTGGAGTGCCCGGCCGCCGTGGCAAGGGCCCGACCGTTGTCTTCACCGACCTGGGAATCCTCGAGCCCGACCCGGACACCCGCGAACTCGTTCTGACCTCCATCCATCCCGGGGTGGACCTGGCAGAGGTTCGGGCGGCTACAGGGTGGGATCTGACGGTATCGCCCGATCTGACGACCACCGAGCCACCGAACGAACGCGAACTCGAGGTCTTGCGCGACCTACTTGCCCGCACCGCCGCCGCCCATCGGTAGGGGGCGGTCTTCGAAATGGTCAGTCGGCGGCGAGAAGACCCAATTCGTTACGCATCAGAGCGATGTGCTCCACGCGCTTGGCGAAATCGGCGTCCCGGCGGAAGCGTGTTCCGATGTCCTCGTAACTCACACCGTCGTCCCTCAGGGACAGGACCCGGCGCTCGACCGGTCTCAGCCCGTTCCTTGGCTTTTCCCGGGGACGTCGGGGAATGTCGGTCCAGGTGATGATCCGTTCGATGTGATCCTCGCCCCGTTTGAAGCGGCGAGCTATCTCGGCCGTGGTTTGGCCCCCGGCCCGAAGTGCCAGCACCCTGCGTTCGATGGGTCTCAGTAGCTGTTCCATCGCCACCCGAAGGTAGCAGGT
>CAZPIZ010000082.1:0-8268 GCA_964586615.1 uncultured Acidimicrobiaceae bacterium
AAAGGCTATGCCCTCTTGTTCGACCACAATGGGGGATTCATGTCTCTGTTATCCGAGTTGTCGGCCATCGTCGGTGAGGCTTTTGCGGCGGAGGGAATCGACCGCAGCTACGGCAATGTCGTCGTGTCCCAGCGGCCCGAACTCGCCCAGTTTCAGTCAAACGGCGCCATGGCCGCGGCCAAGGTGGCAGGGGTAAGTCCTCAGGACCTAGCCGAACGAGTTGCCGCCCGGCTGGCAACCAACTCAACCCTGACCAGAGCCGAGGTGGCGGGGCCCGGCTTCATCAATCTCACCGTCACCGACGAAACCCTGGCCACCGTGACCCAGCAGACAGGCGACGATTCGAGGCTCGGGATGGGCGCGGCGGAGCCGCAGACCGTGCTGGTGGACTATGCCGGACCCAACGTGGCAAAGGCCATGCATGTGGGCCACCTCCGCGCCACGATCATCGGCGACTCCCTGGCCAGGCTGTTCGCACTTCGGGGAAACAAAGTCATCAGGGATCCCCACTTCGGCGACTGGGGTCTGCAGATGGGTCTGGTCATCGCCGAGATCGAACGGAGGCAACCCGATCTCCCCTATTTCGACGCCGACTCGAGCGGCCCCTATCCAGCCGAATCACCGATCACATTGGTCGACCTCCAGGAGATCTATCCCGCCTCGGCGGCACGGGCCGAAGCCGATCCGGATTGGGCCGAACGAGCCCGACAAATCACGGTCGACCTCCAACAGGGCCGGACCGGGTATGTCGCCCTCTGGCGGCACATGAAGCGCGTTTCCGAAGAGAGCCAACGGGCGGATTTCGCCCGCCTCGGTGTCGAGTTTGATCTTTGGTACGGCGAATCTGACGTCGCCGATCGTCTCGAACCGCTGGTTAGGCGTCTCAAGGAGACGGGTGTTGGCGAAGAGAGCATGGGAGCCCTCATCATCCGGGTCGACGAACCCGGGGACAAGCGTGAGCTGCCACCTCTGATTCTCGAGACGTCGGTGGGCGGCTATCTCTACTCCACCACCGACCTGGCAACGATCGAGTTGCGCCGCGATCTTGGAGCGGAGTTGATCCTCTACGTTGTCGATGCCCGCCAGTCGGACCATTTCGAACTTGTCTTCCGGGCCGCTCGCAAAGCGGGGCTAGCCCCGGATTGCATGAAGCTCGAGCACATACGGTTCGGGACCATGAATGGCAAGGACGGCAAACCATTCAGGACCAGGGCCGGTGGGGTTGTGAGCCTCTCCGATCTAATCGATCTGATCGAGAACGCGGCTCGGACCCGTCTGGCCGAGGCCGACATCGCTCAGGGCTATCCCCCGGAGGAGCAGGAAAGGATCGCCCATCAGGTGGGCATCGCGGCCCTCAAGTTCGGCGACCTCATCAACAACCGGCTCTCCGACTACATCTTCGACGTCGACCGATTCTCTTCCTTCGAAGGGAAGACGGGTCCTTACCTCCAGTACGGGGCGGTGCGGATCCGCTCGATCCAGCGACGGGCCGCCGAGCGGGGGCTCGAGCCGGGACCGGTCCTCCCACCAGGGGTCGATGCCGAACGCAATCTGATGCTCGAGCTTGCCCGTCTGCCAGACGTGATCGGGCGGACAGCCGAGTTGCGGGCACCGAACCACCTCGCCGAATACGCCTACTCGCTGGCCGCGGTATGGAACCGCTTCTATGACTCATGCCACATCCTCGACGAGCCCGATCCGGGGCGTCGGGCGTCCTGGCTCGCACTGGCCGACCTGACCCTGCGAACGCTGGCGACGAGCCTCGATCTACTTGGCATAGAAATCCCCGACCGGATGTGATGGCGACGTGAAGGGGATCACGATCAGACCGGGACGAACCGAAGACATCGATGTTGTCCGTTCGTTCACCGAGGACACGTTCTCGTGGGGCGACTATGTCGGCCGCGAGTTTCCGAGCTGGCTCGACCGCCCCGACGAACTCGCCATGGTCGCCACCGACGAAAGCGGATCTCAAGTTGCGGTAGCTCGGGTCGGACTTCTCTCTGATGCTGAGGCATGGTTGTCGGGTGCGAGGGTTCATCCTCAACACCGCCGGCGGGGCATCGGATCGGTCATGAACGATTACGGGGTCGAATGGGCCAGGGACCGGGGGGCAAAAGTGATTCGACTCGCAACCGAGGAGGAAAACGCTGCCGCCCGGGCTCAGGTCGAGAAGCTCGGCTACCGGCCGGTAGCGCGTTTTGTGCTTGCGGTCCGAATGCTGGAGAAGAAGAGTTCTCCTGAAACGGGGACGGGATCGAACGGAGGGCGTCGGCTCCCGGGGCCCGAGCGGCTCGATCTGGCTCCTTCGGCTGAAGCCGACCCCGCCTACCTAGTTTGGTCAACCGGAGACCACGCCCGGGTGGGTCACCAACTGTACGCAGCCGAGGGCTGGTCATTTCGCAGGCTGCGACCCGCCGATCTGGTAGCGGCGGCCAAGGCCAGACAATTGTGGACCAGCCCAGCGGCCTGGGCGGTGACAGAAGAAGAGGACGACGAGATGTGGGTCCCGCTCTTCATCACCACGATCGAAGACGGCGATCGGGCGGTTAGGGCGCTGATCGATCTCGCTCAGGAACGGGGCGCCGGACGATTGGCGGTGATGATTCCGCGGGTCGACTGGCTAGAAGAAGCGTTGGAGCGCCAACGATTCGAGATGTCTCACCCCAACTTCATCTACGAGAAAGCCCTCTGAGTCACAAGTCTTTACCAATGGCGTAGCCCTCACCACCCACCACTCCTCTAGCGGAGGAGGATTACCGCCACCACCCACACTGCGAACATGATCGGTAGATCGGTTTCCTCGGCCAACTCCCCGAGGATCCTCGATCGGTGGATTCCCCAAGCAAGGGGAACCCCGATAAGCGGCACCGGCCACAACGCCGCCATCCCGGTTGTTCTGATGAGTTCGATACCCGTGACCAGCGGGGCAGACACGTCGTCGGCAAACTGGCCGAGTCGATCGGACACGAATGTGAAGATCATCCCGACCACAAACGAGGCCGCGGCCCGTGCGATCGCCCGTTCGTGGTCGTTGTGCGGGCTGAACGTACTGGCTCGCCTGGCCGGGCCCTCAGATGCGATTCCCATTGAAAAGGTACCAACTACGCCGAGGACGAGAGCCGAGACCAGGACCGCTCCTGTCGAGAGATCCGATTCGGCATCGACCACCCCGAAACCCACCATCAGGATCGCAAGCCCGAGACCAACCAGAGCGGCCCCCAGTGCGTAGAGGCCCAAATCGAGCATGGTCGCAAACGAATTGATGGCCAGGCGCGTGTAATAGCGCCATCCATTGCTGGCACTGTTGGTCAGGAACGTCCCGGTGGCTTCGGTCAATCCGTCTCTCGCATTCGAGGCGGAGATTAACGATCAGAGCTCATCGATTCTGGCCTGTGAGCGCTTCCAGGTAGAGCTCGATCGGATGGGCGACCCGATATGTGCTTCCAAGCTGCGATCGGAGTTGGAGCTCACAGCCCGGATTGGCCGACGCCACCAGAGTCGAACCGCTCCCTCTCACTTGATCGGCCTTGCGGCGTCCAAGCTCCGCAGAGGCCTCCGGTCTGAGCAGGTTGTAAATCCCGGCGGCCCCGCAGCAGATCCCATCGGGATCGATCTCGACCGTTGTGTACCCGGCGGCGGTGAGAATCGTCCGGGGCGCCGCCATGATCCGCTGGGCATGGCGGAGATGGCAGGGATCCTGAACGGCCACGGTTCCCAACGGTTGGTCGAGGCGCGGTAGATGGCCTGCTTCGATGAGCCCGGCAACCACTTCGGTCACGTCGCGGGCGTTGCCAGCCAGGCTCTCGCCACCCCCAAAGTGGTGGTATTCGCGTAGATGGGCGCTGCAACCGGCTGCGGTTGCGACCACGAGGTCGAAGCCCGTGAAAGCCTCGATGTTCTTGCGGGCCAGACGAGTCGCTTGCGGCATCGCTCCATCGTGAGCCGCCAAGGCGCCACAGCAGGTCTGGTTTGGCGGCGACACGACCTCATAGCCGGCGCGGGTCAGGAGAGCCTCGGCTGCCCGATTCACTTCTCCGAACCAGGGATCCATGACGCAGCCTCGCAGAAGACCGGCTCTGCCGAGCGGCCCCGCCACCGCGGGAGCAGTGGCCGGCCGACCTGATTTGATCGGTCTGAGTCCTCCTAAACCAGGACGTAGCCTGGCGGGCAGCAACCCCTCCAGATTTAGGCGGTGCCGCTTGAGGCGTTGGGCCAGCGAGATTGCCAAGGTGAGCAGAGCCACCAGGCGGCGGCTGGGCAAGAGCCTCCCCAGTGCGAAATGACGGATCTTCCGCCCCAAGCGCGGGCGCTGCGCGGCGACCTCGGCCCGAGCACCTTCCATGGCCCGGCCGTACGGGACCATGCTCGGGCACACCGCCTCACAGGCGCGACAGTTCAAGCAGAAGGACATTGCCTCTTCGAAGTCGCCGTCGAGTTGGATGACCCCGCTGGCAACTGCGTTCATCGCCGCCAATCGCCCACGGGGCGACGCCGTTTCGAGGCCGGTGAGACGGAAGGTCGGACAGTGTGGAAGGCAAAGACCGCACTGGACGCAGGCGGACAGCTCCTCCCTGGTCGGTTGGAATTCGGTGACCCAGGCGGTCATATCAGATCCCGCCCGGCAGCCTGCCCGGGTTTATGACCCGTTGGGGATCAAAGGCTTCTATCAACCGTCGCTGAAGGTCGAGCCCGGGCGGCGGGCTCCCCCACGGATCGATCCGCTGGTACAGGTCATCCGGTCCCCCGCTCACGACGAGACGACCACCAACCGACTCGGCCCAGCCGCGGAGATCGACCATGCCGTTGAGATCGTTGGTGCCAATCGCAATCTCGCCAACCAGCACCTGGGCGATCCAACTGGCGTCGGGAACAATCCTGGGGAGCGCGGCTTCGACCATGGAAGGTGGAACCCGCAGCGACCAGGTGATGACTCCTCGCACCGGAAGAGGCCACCTCAGACCATCCTCTCTTTGTCCACCCAGGCGATCCGCTTGCGACTCGACCTCGGCCTCTGTCCCCGCCAGGAAGACCCTGGTTTTTCGCCGGTCCGACACGAGTGCGAGCGGCCGGTAGATCGAGCTGGCGAGGGCGGGATCGTCGAGAGTGACGGTGGCGGACGAGGTCGGCAACGGCCACAGTTTGAGACAGGCTGACACGACCACACCCAGGGCCCCGAATGAGCCCACGACCAGACGGGGAAGGTCATAGCCCGTGACGTTCTTGACGACCCGCCCGCCGGCCTTGACGATCCTCCCGTCCCCGGTAACCACCGTGATCTCGAGGATGCGATCGCGGGTTGGGCCGTATCGGGCGCGTCTATAACCGGAGATCGCTGCCGCCAGCACCCCACCGACGGTTGCCACGTTCAGAGTTTCGGGAAGCACCGCGGTCTGACCCCGAGTGGCCAGACGGGACTCGAGATCCGCCACACCCACGCCACCCTCTACTACGACTGTCATGTCATCGGGCTCCCAGGCGACCAGTCGGTTGAGCCGGGACGTCGAGATCACCAAATCGGGCTCGACTCGATAGCCGAAACCCTGATGGCTTCCTCCCCCCCAGACAAGGACCCTGAGGCCGCTCGCCGAGGCTTCAGCCAGTAGTTCGGCCAGATCTTCGGGCGTGGACGGGGCAGCTGTGATCTCGGCGTCGGGGAGCTCCGAGATGTCCGCCTTCATTCTCGATGCGATGAGGGTGATACCTGTCTTGATCGAACTCACACCCACACACCCTCGGGGAGCTTGCCGCCCACGTCGAAACACCGTGAGCCTTGCGGAAGCACCTTGCCAGGGTTGAAAAGATCGCCGGGGTCAAAGGCCTCTTTGATACGAGCCTGGGCGTCCAGGTCGACCGCGGAGAACATCAAGGGCATCAGGTCGCGTTTCTCGCGGCCGATGCCGTGCTCACCCGACAGCGCCCCTCCCATCTTCACGCAGAATTCAACCAACTCGTCGGCCGCGGCTTGCACCTTTTCCAGCATCCCCGGCTCACTGCCGTCGAAGGCCATGAGCGGATGGAGGTTGCCGTCGCCGGCATGGAAGACGTTGAGCATGGTGAGGCCGTACTTCTCCCCAACCCGATAGACCTCCTCCATGGTGGCGACCAGTTTGGTGCGGGGAACCACCGTGTCGTGGAGGTAGTAGTTGGGCGCCGCCTGGGCAACGGCGCCGAAGGCGGACTTGCGACCTTTCCAGAGCAGGGCTCGCTCGGCCTCATCGGCGGCGACCCGGACCTGGGCGTGATTGTCGAGGGCCACCCGTCGAATGAGATCGGCCTCGGCTTCGACGGCCGCGGTCTCCCCGACTACCTCGGCCAGGAGGATGGCGGCGGCGTCGGTCGGGAGTCCGGCATGGAGCCAGTTCTCCACGGCCTGGGTCATGCGCTGATCCATCATCTCGAGGGCGGCCGGAACGACACCGGCCGCGATCACACCGGACACCGTGGCGGCGGCGTCGGTCACCGAATCGAACCAGGCGAGCAGGGTCCGCACATCGGGTGGGTCGGGCGTGAGCTTGACCAATGCCCGGGTGATGATTGCCAGGGTGCCCTCCGATCCCACCAGAACCCCGCGGAGGTCAAGACCGATCTCGTCAGGGGCAGCAGATCCCACCATCGTCACGGATCCGTCCGCCAGAACTACTTCGAGGGCGAGGACGTGGTTGACCGTTGAGCCCTCTGCCAGACAATGAGGCCCACCCGAATTGTTGGCAACGTTGCCGCCGATGGTGCAGGCAGCCTGAGAAGAAGGGTCGGGGGCGAAGTGGAGGCCGAGATTGGCCGTTGCGCGCGATAGATCGAGGTTGATGACGCCTGGCCCCACCCAGGCTGTGCGGTTGAACGGGTCGATCTCGTGGATCTGGTTCATGCGGGTGGTGGCGAGGACGATCCCCCCTTCGATTGGCACCGCCCCGGCCGCCAGTCCGGTACCGGCGCCCCTTGCCACAATCGGGACGCCATTGTGGTTGGCGATGCGGACCACTGCCTGGACTTCCTCAGTGGAGATCGGAAGAACAACCACAGTGGCCTCCCCCCGGAAAACCCCGGCATCCTTTGAATAGAGATGGCGCGCCAGCGCCGACCCCAACACCCTCTCCGGGTCCAAAACGGCAACCAACTCCTCAATCATCCCCTGTTTTTATCACCTAAACGGTGCATACCACGCACCGTTTGGGTCGCAAGAAGAGATCAGGCCGCCGTTAAAAGCAGCTTTCGGGCGGTCAGGACCCGCTCAACCACCAACCAGGGCGTATGGAAGATTTCGTGATCCCAGATCTCCACAACTACCAGGCCGATCCGTTGCAACCGCTGGCGGCGATCTGCGTCTGCCTGCCGGTCGGACAGCGCGGTGTGGTATCGCTCACTCAAAATCTCAACGACTAATGGGCAGTCACTGTCGAGAAAGTCAACTCGGCCGATCCATTCAGCGTCGCCTAGGTCGACCTGTCGCCGGAGACTCACAATCCCCGCTTTCTTCATGATGTGATCAAACCGATGCTCGAGATTCGAAGCAGGGGGCACCCAATCATCGACGCGGTCCATACGTAGTTTCCTCATCAACTTGGTCCCGCCCCGCCCCGGCCGGCCAAACTCCCTAAGAAGCCGATCGATCGTGGCCCCATCCACCAACCGCAGCGACCAGGCGTTGTCGAGGGCACGAGCCACGCGGTCGGCGTGAAGAATCCCCGCCAGTTGGTACACCGCGAGTCCGGGAGAAACTACGGGAATGCCTCTGAGCTGCTTGCGGCACCAATCCGGGATCTTGGTGGCGTGATGAACCACAACCGGCCCCATCCCCTCCTCCCAGTGGCGGTTTCTTACGATTGAGATATGGACCTCATCGAGCCTGAAGCCGGCGATCCCCCACCAGGCGGCGGCTGTGGAATGAGAGAGGATGGCACCAGGACCCACGTGAAGTAACGGGATCATGAGTCGCTGCTCCTGTGAGGTCGGCGTGCCCACGAGACGCAGCACTCGCGGGGTCACGAACTCGAGATCGCCGGAATAGACCCGACGTTGGACCTTCTTCCGATCGATGCCAGCCTCGGTCAACTGGCGCCGAGCCACGACCCCGAATTGCCTTTGGGTGAGTTCACGGATGACTTTGATGGATGGCACCCGACAACCATCAGCCCGGCGGTCCAGGATTGGAAGGGGTTGACTTTTCGAAGGCTGCTCTCGCGACCTGAGCGGTGCGCATCGCGCACCGCTCAGGTGATAAGAACGATGTTTAGCCCCAGCCGCCGCCGCCGGGAGTTCTCACCAGGA
>CAZPIZ010000083.1:0-5655 GCA_964586615.1 uncultured Acidimicrobiaceae bacterium
ACTCCCGTTACCCTCAAGCTTGATGCTCTCCACCGAACGGGCCATTGAAGCGATCCTTCACCATGGTCTCGCTCTTGCCTACGCCTCGGAGGGGAACTTCGATGCCGCGGTGGATTGCTGTCCCGGGTGGAGCGTCGGCGACCTCGTCTGGCACATTCGCGGGGTTCACTATTTCTGGGGATCGATGGTGGATGGACTCCTTGATGACCCCAACCAGGTCCCGGAAATCGAACGCCCCAGTGACAACGACCAACTGTTGGCGGATTGCAGGCGGGGTGTCAACTGGCTGGTCAGTGTTCTTGGCAAGGCCGACCAGAGCGCCCCGGTTTGGACCTGGTCGCACCAGAAGGATGTTGCATTCGTCACCCGTCATCAGGTTCAGGAAGCGGCGGTCCACCGCTGGGACGCCGAGGCGGTCGCCGGGCAACAGGTCGAGATCGAACTAGACGTTGCCGCCGACTCAGTCGACGAGTTCCTCGAGCATTCGACCCCGGGCCGCTACAAGGAGGCAGAGCCGCTTTCGGGGTCGGTCCACCTGCATGTCACCGATACCGAGGGGGAGTGGCTCATCAAAGAGGACGACGCCCGCAATCTCTCGATTGTCACCGGTCACGAGCATGCCGACGTTGCACTGTCGGCCAAGGCCTCAGATCTGCTGCTGATCCTCTATCGCCGGATCGGCGTCGATCGGGCCGAGATCCACGGCGACAAGCCGGTGCTCGAGCGCTTTCTGGCCAGAACCAACCTCGACTAGTCGAGAGGTCTTTCGTAGATCGTCCACGTCGCCACGCCGTCGTAGCCCAGACTCGAATAAAGATGGAATGCGCCGGTTGGGTTCTCGGTGTGGACACCAAGAGCCGCCTCGTGCATGCCCCTTTCTCGAAGGATCCGAATGCTTTGACAGATCAGGGCCCGGGCTACACCTCGTCCGCGCCATTCCTTGATGGTCGAGATGTTCTCCGTATAGCCCCGCAGCCGGTCGTACTCCTGGTTTTCGTCCGTGTCGATATACGAGCGCACCTGGCCCACAACCCTGTCGCCTTCCCAGGCGATCGTCCACAAGGAGGGATCGGTGAATGGCCGATCGAGGAAACCCTCCCAATCGGCCTCGGTCGGCTGACGGGCTCCCCAGTGGTCGAGGAAGGACTCCGTATCGGCTTCCCAGATGGTCCGGAGATGTTCGGGCTCCACCGGCCTGATCTCGAGCCCTTCCGGTAGAGGTGCATCGGGGAGATCACCGAGGATGCTGCGGGACATCTCGGCGCCGAAGGTGATCGGCGTGAAACCATTGGCGTCGAGCAAGGCCTTGGTCCCGGCCTCGCCACCGTCGGCGACGCAACGAAAGACCTTGACTTGCGATTCCTGCCCAGCCGCGATCGAACGAAGCCGCTCCAGGTCCCAGTTCAGCACTGCCTGTCCGATCCCGCGGCGCCTCCAGGCGGGATCGAGGAACGCGAACGATTGATAGACGTGTTGACCGTCCTCCTGCTTTTCCCACCAGACCCGGGAATACCCAACCGGCTCTCCGTTGATCTCGATGAACAACATGTCCTGGTACGGGTCGCAATTATGGAGATGCTTGTAGCCGGTGGAAATGGTCTCGACGGTGTCTGACCGTTCCACCCCGTCGGCCCGCTTGGCGGCGTTGATGATTCGGGCCACATGGGGGAAATCGCGGTCGCCCAGGAAGAGGCGGAAGCCAAGGCCGGCAACGTCGGGAGCCCCGGAAATCTCGATCGAGGGATGTGACACGAGCCTGAAGCTACCGAGTGGGGATGTCGGCTGTAGGCGAATTATCCCGGCAGAAGCCAGCTCAGGCCTTCGGACAACCGGTCTCGCCAGGCTTCCCAGGTGTGGCCGTCGTGGCTCTCGCTGTATTTGACCTTCACCCCGGCCTCTTGCAAACGTTGGGCCATGTAGCGGTTCTCACCGATCATGCGCTCATAGGTGCCGCAAGACACAAAGACCTTCGGTGGTAGATGAGAGGGCTCGAGACGATGAAGAAGATCGGCGATCGGACCGAAAATGCCCTGGGCCGAGCCCCACCCCGGTGTCTGGGCGAAGGTGCCCGACTGCAACAAGAGGCCGGCGAAGGCTCCCCTGTGCTGCCAGGCCGTGTGGAGGGCCGCCACCGCTCCAAGACTGGCGCCCATCACCAGGCGGAGGTCGGATATCGGGTAGGCCTCTTCGATTTTTGGCAGGGCCTCTTCCACGACAAAATCGGCGTGAGCGGGGCTGGCCGCATACTCGTGCAACCGGTCGCCCGGCCATGAGAAAGCGGCGATGATCGGAGGGATGATCTGCCAGTGGATCAGGTTGTCGAGGACTAGCGCCATCGATCCATAGGTCAAGTAGTCGCCACCGTCGTGGACGAACAAGAGCGGGTATCGGCGCGCCCGATCGAGCCCATGCGGCAGGTAGACGGCGACCTTGCGGTCCCCACCGAGTCGGGAGCCAATCCAGAGGTCTTCAAAGGATCCGGTCGGAGTTCCCTCGTGGATCTCGGCGAATTCGGGAACCCTGTATCCATAGCCTCGGCAGACCGAATTGGTCCCAAAGGGATTAGATGTTGTGATCGGATTCAGGGGGTCGTTGACCCATTCGGCACGGTGGTCTCGCTGCACTTCGAGCTTGTATTCGAAACGGGCACCATCGGGTAGCGGAAGCGCCAGCCACCAGAGGTCGTGGCCGTTGAGCGCGGCGAAAGGATGAGGCCCCGGAAAGCCGACGATCATGGGGCGCAGGCTTACCGCGTCGGCGCTGCCGCGAAACAGAAAGGTTGCCTGACCGGGTTCAACGATAGGGAACTTGTGCTCGGCGATGAATCGGCCGATCGAATCTTGGTCGCCGGTTTCTAGCTCGGTCATGACGGCCGGCTTCTTCATTGTTGAAACTCCCACACCTTCAGGATGCCCTCACCTGGGCAATCTCGCCTACCTGACCCAGAATCGAGCGAAGTTCGTCGTAGTCAGGGTGACGCATCCGAATCCAGGCATTGGCCATGTAACCGGCTTCGATCGGTTGAGTGGGCGTACCCGGAGAGGGAAGGTGGTCATCGATGATCCACTCTCCGAATCGGGAATGGATCTCGCTGAGTCCCTCGTATCCGGTGATGCTGCCGTCACGATCGGGACGGAGGGCGATGATTCCGGCCGAGTATCGACGCGAGGGTGTCGCCGTCAGGCGGCCGTGGCATATGGCGTTAGCCCACTCCCGATAAACGTCGAGGTCGTTGGCCGCGGCATAGAGATCCCAGGCTCCGACCCCCGGTGGCCGGCAGGCGATCTCTGAGAACTTCAGGCCTCTTGGCCCGAAGAACCATTCCATGTGGGTTGCGGAGGTCTCGATGCCCAGCAGAGGGATCACCTTTCTTCCCATCTCCTTCACTTCGTCGTATCCCGTGGCGCTGTCGATCCGGTTGGTAGTGATGAACATCGGCGAGATCCACCTGGTCCGCATCGCTTCGAGGACGTTCGGGTAGTAATGGGAAATGAACTCATAACCAACGCTGCCGTTGATCGAGATGGTGTCGTAGAAGCCTTCATGGCCCTCGATGAACTCCTCGACCGCAACCGAGTTGCCATGTTGGAAACCCAGGCCGGGCAGGGCTGCTTCCAGCTCGGTCTCGTTGTCGACCCTGACCGTCCCCGCGGCGCCGGCCGCGCTTCGTGGCTTGATGATCAACGGGTATCCGACGGAGCGGGCGAAGGCGCGAA
Source organism: uncultured Acidimicrobiaceae bacterium (assembly GCA_964586615.1). Classification (GTDB taxonomy): domain Bacteria; phylum Actinomycetota; class Acidimicrobiia; order Spongiisociales; family ZC4RG35; genus DATEEG01. The sequence continues at coordinate 3,717 of CAZPIZ010000083.1, forward strand.
CTTGCTCGGAGTTGGCGGCACCGTCCGACTGGGCGGTTGGAACTCCGGCACGGCGAAGCGCCTCCTTCATGGCGGGCTTGTCCCGGCACAAGAAAGCGGTGCTGACGGACGTACCGGGGACTCCGCACCTTTCTCGCACTGCGGCAGCCGCTTCGACATGGGCCTCGATCGTGGCTTCCAGTCGATCCACCGAGGTCCGGGTCTGGATAAAGCGGACGGCGGCTTCCAGAGCGTCGACGTCGACCACGGAGGTGACCTGCTCGTAATGGGCGAGCCAACCGCCGACATCCTTGTCGAGCCAGTCGCGGGGTCGCTCACCGATTCCAATCACGGTCGCACCGGCTTCAGCCAACCCGCGAGCAAATTGCTTCTGATATATGGGAAAACTTGGCTCGATGAAGATGACGTTCAACCTGGATCCCCGTTCAGACGTCTATAAAGCTCGTCGTACTCGCCGGCCCTTGTTTCCCACGAGTTGTCCTCAGCCATCCCGTTGAGTTGCATTCGCCTCCAGGCATTTTCATCCGGGAAGGTGCGCAATGCCTGGTCCATGGCCCAGATCAGCCCGTCTTCGGAGTACTGATCGAAGACGAAGCCGGTTCCCTCTCCGGTCTCGGGATCGTAGTGCGAAACCGTGTCGGCCAGCCCGCCAGTTCGGCGAACGACCGGCGCGGTTCCGTAGGCCAGGCTGTACATCTGGTTGAGACCCGATGGCTCGTAGAGCGAGGGCATCAAGAACACGTCAGCGCCGCCCTCGATGAGATGGGCGAGTGGCTCGTCGTAGCCCCGGTGATAGAAGGCCCGGCCGGGAAAGGACAATGCAAGCCATTCGAGCGCATCCTCGAGCTTCTTCTCCCCTGAGCCGAGAGCGACCAAACGGATGCGTCCATCGGCCAGCAGCCGCGCAAGAGGCCGGATCATCAACTCGACCCCCTTCTGACCGGTAAGGCGTGATATCACACCCATCAACGGCACGTCCATGTTCGGGTCGAGGTTCTTGCTCCGGAGCAGGTGCCTCTTGTTGATGAGCTTGTCGCCGACGGTTCGTTCGGAGTATTGAGCACGTAGATGTGGGTCGGTGCGAGGGTTCCAAACATTGAGATCGATTCCGTTGAGAATTCCAAAGAGATCATTCGAGCGTCGGCGAAGCAGACCATCGAGACCGGCGCCGCGCTCAGGTGTCTGTATCTCGCGGGCGTAGGTGGGGGAGACGGTCGTGATTGCATCGGCATATAGAAGGGCATGCTCCATGAAATTGATCATTCCCTTCCGGAGATGATCCTGGTGGAGCAGGTGCTCGTGGTCACCCAGGGAGAGGTCGGGAAGGATGTCCGCTCCGAAGACGCCCTGATATCCGAGATTGTGGATGGTGAAGATGCTTCTGGTTGACGAGAACAGGGGATCGTCGGCGTAGATGCTCTTGAGAAAAAGGGGCAGCATCCCGGTGTGCCAGTCGTTGCCGTGGGCAATCGCCGGGGCCCACCCTCTCCTTCTGCTCAGTTCTACCGCGGCATGGGTCAAGAACAGGAACCTCAGGTGCTCGTCGGGATCGTTGGTATAGACCCCCGATCGGCTGTATAGAGCCGGGAAGTCCACGAACCAGGTCCGGCCGTCTTCGGCCACATACGCGGAGAATTCGTGGTTGCCTGCGGCCGGAACGGGGACCGAGTCGAACACCTTATGTAGATGATGACCGCCGTCCCTCACTCTCGAATAGAGCGGTGTCACCACCGTGACGTCGTGGCCCATCGACTGAAGGCAGGCAGGCAGGGCGCCCGAGACGTCTCCGAGGCCTCCGGTCTTCGAGTAGGGCTCCACCTCCGATGAAACAAACAGCACCCGCACCTGCATGATTCTGTCACGTCCCATATCAAACCGCCCCCTGTCCTATGACCAGTCGTATCCCTCCGACCCAGTCATATCCCCTCCGACCCAGTCA
>CAZPIZ010000083.1:5755-8236 GCA_964586615.1 uncultured Acidimicrobiaceae bacterium
GCTCTGGGATTGCCGTCGCCGCTAGCGTGCAGGGGTGCCGGGTGTGGTCTTTGTAGCCCCTTACCTCCTCCCGACCACTTCGCGCTTCCTCGCCGCGGCGGTCTCCCTGCCCGGGGTGTCTCTGGGTCTTGTCAGCCACGAGTCGGTTGAACGGCTCCCGGCAGGGATCCGAGACCGGCTGGCTGCCCACTATCGAGTAGCCGATGCCCTCGATCCCGTCCAGCTTGCCAAGGGGGTGAAGGCGATCGGAGCGGAGATGGGCCCGATCGATTGTTTGATGGGGCCTCTCGAAGAACTTCAGGTGCCGATGGCCGAGGTTCGCCAGGCCCTCGGCATTCGCGGCATCGACGTCGAGACCGCCCGCAATTTCCGCGAGAAGGACCGCATGAAGCGAATCCTCAACGAAGCCGGGTTGCCGTGCGCCAAGCATCGTCTGGTGGGAGGGCCCGGGGAGGCGATGTCGTTCATCGACCAGATCGGGTTCCCGATCGTTGCCAAACCCCCCGCCGGGTCGGGTTCTCGCAATACCTTCCGAATCAACAACGCAGAGCAGGTCAGGGACTGGCTGCGGTGGTCCCCCCCGGAACCCCATCGTCCGACCCTTCTCGAGGAATTTGTGGTGGGAGATGAACATGCCTTTGACTGCGTGTTCGTCAATGGCCGGCCCCGCTGGTGGAACATAAGCCAGTACCACCCGACTCCACTCGAGGTTATGGAGAATCCGTGGATCCAATGGACAGTGGTATTGCCACGCGACATATCAGGACCGGAATACGCCGCCATCGCCGAAGCGGGTCCGGCCGCGATCGCCACCTTTGGGCTGCAAACAGGCCTGGTTCACATGGAGTGGTTCCGGCGGGCCGATGGCTCGATAGCCATCTCCGAGGCTGCGGTCAGACCTCCAGGGGCCCAGTTCTCGACCCTGATCTCCTACGCCCATGACTTCGACCTGTATTCGGCCTGGACTCGTTTGATGATCTTCGGGGAGTTCGACCCACCCGAACGCCGATACGCGGTAGGCGCCGCCTATCTGCGTGGGCAGGGCGATGGGAGGGTAAGAACGATCCACGGGCTCGAGGACGTCCAGCGTCAGGTGGCAGGGATGGTGATGGAAGTGACGCTTCCCCAGGAAGGGCAGTCTCCTACCGGGCATTACGAGGGAGAGGGTTACGTCATCGTGCGTCACCCCGACACCGCCCGGGTCGAGGAGGCGGTGGCGGCCATCGTGAGTCATGTGAGGGTCGAACTGGCATGAACGTGCTCTTCCTCTCGCCGGGATTTCCCATAGAAATGACCGACTTTGTGAGGGGGCTGTCCGAGGTGGGGGCGTCGGTTATTGGGCTCGGCGATCAGCCCGACCACGCCGTCCCCGATAAGGCTCGCCAGGCCCTCGCTGCCTACTACCAGGTCGGCTTCTCCAACCACGAGGCAGTGGTTTCCACCGCCGTCGCGATTGCAGAAAGGGTCCGTATCGATCGGGTCGAATCTCTGTGGGAGCCGTTGATGATCCTGGCGGCCAGGATCAGGGAGATTCTTGGGATCCCCGGCATGTCGGAGATTGAGACCGTGCCATTCCGGGACAAGGAGGCAATGAAGCAGGTGCTCGACGCCGCCGGGATCCGCACACCGCACCATTACAAGGCCCACGATGCCGGTGACGTGTGGGGCGCACTGGAGCGCATCGGTTACCCGGCCATCATCAAGCCCATCGCAGGGGCTGGCTCAGCGGACACCTACCGGGTGAATGAACCGGGCCATGTCGAGGACGTGATCTCCGCGGTGGGCCATGTCGACGAGGTCAGTGTCGAGGAGTTCGTCGAGGGGGAAGAGTTCACCTTCGACACGATCTGTTCGGAAGGAAAGGTCCTCTTCTACAACATGTGCTGGTATCGCCCACGACCTCTAATCGGAAAGCAAAACGAATGGATCAGCCAGCAGACGGTGGTGCTGCGCAACCCTGACGTCGACTATCTCGCGGTCGGAAAACAGATGGGTCTCCGCGTTCTCGATGCCATGAACTTCCGCGATGGCTTCACCCATATGGAGTGGTATCTCAAACCCGACGGCGAGGCTGTTTTCGGAGAGATTGGAGCTCGTCCGCCAGGAGGCCGGACCGTTGACGCCATGAACTTTGCCTCCGATGTCGACCTCTTCAAGGGCTGGGCCGAAGCCGTAGTCCACGGAACGATTAGTCAGTCGCTGGAGCGGCGCGATAACTGCGCCGTCATCTTCAAACGTGCAATCGGAAAGGGACGGATCCAGCGCTACGAGGGGCTGGACCGCCTACTGGCTGAGTTTGGTGAGTACGTGGTGGCGGTTGAACTCAACCCCATCGGATCGCCGCGGCGAAACTGGAAGCAGCAGTTGACCGCAGACGGGATGGTGGTGGTCCGCCACCCCGATCTCCAATCTTGTGTCGAGATCGCCGATCGCTTCGGAACCGATGTACAGATCTTCGCCTCGTGAAGAGAGGCGTAGCCC
>CAZPIZ010000084.1:0-8117 GCA_964586615.1 uncultured Acidimicrobiaceae bacterium
ATGGTCGACCGGCGGGCGGTCCCCGGCAACATCCATTACGAGGAGTACTGGTAGTGGAACCGGGAAAACCCTTATAGTAGTTGAAGAATTAGGGTGTGGCGGTGACCGTATTCCGCGGGGATTCCGCGGGAGCGCGGAACGCAGCGTCAACCACGGCACGAGCTCGGTCCTCAGAGTCGGGCATCAGGTGGGCGTAGATCCGCAAGGTGAACCCAGGATCGGAGTGGCCCAGATACTCGGCCAGGGCCCGGATCGACACCCCACCATCGAGCAGCATCGAGGCGTAGTGGTGGCGCAGGGCGTGCATCCCATTCTCACGCGTGGGCTCGAGACCGGCCTGGCCCAGCGCGGGCTTCCAGATCTGGTTGTTGTAGTTGGTCCTCTGGATCAAGCCGCCTTGCCAGCTAAACAGGATGCCACCTTCGGGTGGGTACTGGCGGATGTGCTCGGAAATCGCCATGGCCACGACATCGGGTAGCGGGACCTCGCGCTGTTTCCGGCCCTTCGGTGGAGCAACTATCGGCACACCGTCGACGATCTTCACCTGCTGACGCACCAACACACGACGTCCAAGGAAGTCCACATCATCGACCCGAAGTCCGAACGTCTCCCCCTGACGCAAACCCAATCCTGAGGCCACTACCGGGACCGCCCGATACCGATCAATGTGGGCACCTACGACAGCCATCACTTGGTCGACGGTCCAGGGCACCACTCGACGCTTCTCGATCGCCGGCGCCTTGACCGATGGTGACGCGCACGGGTTCAAGGCGATCAATCCATCCTCTACTGCCGCCGTCAGGATGGCCGACAGGTTGACGAGCATGATCCGCACCGACGACGGCGCCGAATGCTCCCGGCTGCGCAGCCACGCCTGGATGGTGGACGGCTTCAAGTTCCGGAGCTCCGTGTCGCCGAGCACAGGCAGGATGTGGAGACGCAGCCGTCGTTCAACACCTTCGCGGGTCACCGGGTCGAAGGTCTGAGCGGCTAGCCACCGTTGGGCGAAGGTCGCCAGTGTGACCCGCCCAGCTCGGGGGTCCACGTACCGGCCAGTGACCAGATCAGCGGTCACCTCATCGAGCCATCGTTGCGCGTCGAGCTTCCTGGTGAACGTCTTTGATTTCTCGGCGCCGCTGGGGTCCCGAAATCTGGCCTGCCAGCGTTGCTCATGCTCTTTCCCTCGGTCTCTGATGTGTGCCATGTTCTCTTCCTATTGCTTGCGCACAGCGTTGATCTCGCCCGTTCGGTTGCCCCATGGGAGGGTCCGGGTCGAACCTAACGCGGGCCCAGATGATGCGACATCGGATCGTCGCCCGTCACGGTGCTACGAACGGGGTGGGCGCGCCGTCTCGAGTTGATCTTGAACCCATACCTGAACGTCGTTCCACCGATAGCGGACGTGCTTGCCGACTCGGAATCCTGGTGGACCCTCATCGTGGTAACGCCAGGCGTAGAGGGTGGCTAAGGGCACATTGAGGTAGTCGGCGAGCTGGCGTGGAGATAGCAATTGCTCACCCTCGCCCTGTTGATATTCCCTGTTTCCCATCATATCCAATCGAAACTGGTGATAAGGCTCTATACTAATACTAATCACCATACACACGATCACGCTCACCTTCCGGTCCGATAGCTCGCCCCAACCCCCTCCGCTCCTCCACGCCCTGCCCCAGGTCTGACCCGGAGGGAGCCACCGATGACAGTTACCCGCCTCTCGTCCAGCCGTCGGCCAGACCGTACGCAGTTGCAACACGTTGCTTTGAGACGGGATGGTGGGTGATGTTGTCGATCGGCAAACTGTCAGCGGCGTCGGTGGGTTACTACACCGAGCAACTCACTCATTCGGTCGGTGAGGATGTGCCGGTGTTGCGTGGCGGGGGAGTGGAGGGGCGCGCTGACTATTACGCGGGACATGAGTCGCCGGCTCGGTGGATGGGTTCCGGTCTGGCTTCCGCTGGTGTGGATCCGTCGTCGGCGGTCACCAAGGAGGCGTTTGCTCGGCTGATGGGCCTCGAGACCCTGGAGGGGGTGTCGATGACGCGGCCCCGAGCTTGTAATGGGTCGGTGGCCGGGTTTGATCACACGTTCTCCGCTCCCAAGTCGGTATCGCTTCTCTTCGCCTTTGGAGACGACCAGATCCGGGAGACGGTCAAGGAGGCGCATCTCAATGCCGTGTCGGAGGCGGTGGCGTTCGTGCAGGCCCGCTGCGCTCAAGCCCGAATCGGCACCCGCTACCGGGACGAGGAGGGCCACTGGCATGTCGCCACCAGAAATGTCGACTCGCGAGGCTGGGTGGCCGCCGGGTTCGACCATTGCACGTCCCGGGCGAACGACCCACAACTGCACACTCATGTTGTGGTGATCAACCGGGTCCACACCGACGACGGGTGGCGGGCACTCGACGCCCGCTACAACTACTCGTTCGCCAAGGCCGGCGGCTGCGTATACGAGGCGAAGCTGCGGGATGAGCTGACCCAACGGCTCGGGGTCCGGTGGGGGCCGGTGGTCAATGGGATCGCCGACATCGAAGGTTTCACGCCCCAGCTGATACACCACTTCTCCATCCGGCGGGCGGAGATCCTCGAAGCGGTCGACAGGTATGTGGCCCAACATGGCGGTCAGCCGCATCGACGCATGCTGCAAGCGTTCACCTTGGAAACCCGCCAACCCAAACTCCACCCCCGTGGCGACCTTCAGATGACCGTGGAGATGAGAGACTACGGGGTCGGTTCAGATGTGCTCGCCCACTGGCGGCAGAAGGCCTTAGGTGCGCCGGAAGACCCAGTCGAGGTGGTCCGCCAGGTGATCGCAGCCGGCCGGAGAGGCTTCAGACCCGACCCGTCGACGCTGACCAAGGCGGCGGCCGGCATTGTCGAGCTGGTGACGGATCGGCAAGCTGTGTTCACCAAACGCGACCTCCTCGCTCATGTGGCCGCCTTGTATCCCGATGGGGCCAGCTCAGCCGAGTTGGACGGTGCCACCGGCCAGATCTTGGCCGCTGCCGTCCACTCAGGGGAAGCCATCGCTCTTCTCCCCCCCGCCACCCGGGACGCCGTCGCCCTCCCAGATGGGGTCGCTCTCACCGCCGACGAACTCACCCAGGTCCTGGCCGAACGGACAGACGGGATCAATGGGAAGGGTCAGCGGTTTCGGGCTCTGCCCGGCGAGGCTCGCTACACCACCCGCCTCCAACTGGAGCGGGAGCAACGAGTGCTGGTGGGCGTACATGCAACGAGTCCCGTCACCGTCAACCTGGACGCTCTCGAGGCGGCCATCTCAACCAAAGGTCTGGTGCCGGAACAGGCGAGTGCGATGCGCCGCCTGGCCGGCCTCGAGGGGCGTGTCGTTGCCGTGGTCGGGCCCGGTGGATCCGGTAAGACCTACGCCGTCGGCGCATATGCTGGAGCCCTCGAGGCCGCCGGTCATCGCGTGATCGGTGTAGCCCCCACCGCCACCGCCGCCCGGAAACTGGCCGACCACCTGGGCGAGCGGTGGACGGGTACGGTCGCCAAGCTCAGCCACCATCTCGACACCAGAGGGGAGCAGCTCCCCCGGGGGACAGTGGTCGTCTGCGACGAGGCGTCGATGGTGTCAACCCGAGATCTTGCCCGGCTCGTCGACTACGTCGAGGGATGTGACGGAAAGCTGGTCCTGTTAGGGGACCCGCGACAGTTACCGTCGATCGACTCCGGAGGTCTGTTCCACCGGCACGTCGCCGATGGTCACGGAGTGGTCACCGACCTCGCCGAGGTCAACCAACGCCAGCAGCTCGACGTCGACCGCCAAGCCCTCCACCGGCTCCGAGCTGGGGAGACCCGCCGAGCGGTGTTGGACTACACCGAGGCGGGTCGGATCCATCTCGGCTACCAGCGCGACGACACGAGGGCGGCCATGGTCGACGCCTGGTGGGTCGACACCAGGATCAACGGTGTCGACCGGGTCCGGATGCTCGCCGCCCACCGCCACGACATCGACCTGTTAAACCAGCTCGCCCGCGCACGCATGCAAGCGGCGGGTTTCCTCACCGGGGCCGAGCTCGAGACAAGGTGGGGGACCAGGCTCCAAGCAGGAGATCGGATCGTGGTTCGGGAGAACTGGTACGCCCATGCGGATCTACGGAACGGGCAGAGCGGTACCGTCACCAGTGTCGACCCGGTCGCCGGGTCGGTCACGTTCCGCCGCGACCACGACCAAGTGGAGATCATCCTCCCCAAGAAGTACGTTGATTCGAGCATCGACTACGGGTACGCACAGACCATTCACGCCGCCCAGGGCCACACTTACCAGCAGACCCATCTCTACGTGGACGCGGCCATCACCGCCGAGCACGGATACACGGCTCTCTCCCGTGCCCGAGAAGAGACCCATCTTTGGGTGGCCGACACCTCCGGTCCGGTGGGCGACTGCATCCACCACCACAGCGGCCCGCTCACCGAGGACCGCATCGACACCCTCGTCCGACAGCTCAGCAGATCGAGTCTCCAACCTCCCGCCACCGGTTGTGACATGATCGTGGTGACCGCCACCGACGATCAGCTGATCAAATGGGGAGACCACCTCGCCCGCGCTCTGCAGGCGAGCCCGCTCGCCGAGGACCCGTCACTCGAGCTCGCCGCCCTGGAAGCTGCCATCACCGACGCCCGAGCCATGGCCACCCAGGCTGGCACCGGCAACCACCAGATCACTTACCTTGAGAACCGCCGCCAGGAGCTCGTCGACCAGATCACCGGCCGCCACATCTGGATCGAAGACAACACCGACCTTATCCACCAATACACCACGGTGGTCGAAGCGGTCGACCGGCGGATCCATGCCCGCGCCCTCCTTTACCAAATCGACCCACCCGAAGATGTGCTTACCGTCCTCGGACCAAGAGCCACCGCAGCCGATGCCCGCCAATGGGATGCTGCCGTCGAGGTCTACGCCCGAGTCCGCCTCCACGCCGGACCCACCACCGACCTCACCGACCCCGCCAATGACCACACCGGCCCATGGCGAAACATCATCTTCGAAACCGGCCCGATCGAGCACTCGGCGCCGGTCCTTAGGAGAACCGGATGACCGCATCGCTCCACTCAGGCGTCCTCAGTCGAATCGGTCGGGTTCCGTGGCAAGTTACCTTGCGTTCTTCGCCAGACCAAGGTAACTTGTGACAGACCCACTGATTGCCGACAGTGCCCGCAAACACGGGATAAACGATGACACCATCCTCCATGCCTTCAACAACCCGATCCGCGTCGAAGACCTCGACGAAGGACTCATCATGCTGATCGGACCCGACTCAGCCGGCAACCTCTACGAGATCGGCGTTGTCGGATCAGACGAGGGCACGCTCATCGTTCATGCCATGAGTGCACGACCCAAATATCTGAGGTGAACGATGCCACGAACCGCCGAAGAAATCCTCGACCGGGCCGATGAGCTGGCGAATCGGTTCGAAAGCCACGAGCCAGACCCAGCCGATGTTCGTGATGCCGCCGCCTTGCGAAACGTCCGACGCGCCTTTCTTGCTCGAGCCGAAACGGAGCGACAGCTCGGCGAGGCGGTAGCCGCCGCCCGCGCCGAGGGACACTCCTGGGCCTCCATCGGGGCTATGGTCGGCACATCCGGCGAAGCCGCCCGCCAACGCTACGGCCAAACCGCTCCCAAGCGCTGATCCTTGCACTGCAGGCCGGCATTGACCTCTTACCGCCGTTGCGTAGATCAACCTCCATCAAGGCATCGTGTGCTCGTAGTTAGTGATCTCGTCTCATATGGCCGAGGGCGATAGTGCCGATACAAGAGCGGCGGTCGCTGATCCGAGCGTTATGCGCCAAGACTGGGGATGTGGGGTAGCGGCGGCTCGGATCAGGTTCATCACGGTGGTGCTGAGAGCATCAGACCGTGTCCGGGTTAGGTGAGTGTCAGCCCGTGGTGGTTTGCGAGTCTGTGGACGACATCGACCACCGACGTTTGTTGGTGGTCTGCGGCTCTGCGAATCAATGCGGCCGCCGCGTAGAGGGCGTATTGCCAGTAGTCGTCGTTGTGCCACCAGGCGACCTCGTCGAGTAGATCGGGTTCGAGTCCGCCTCGCAACGCTGCGCCGCTCAGGAATGCGAACTGGATCTTGCGGTTGTCCCGGCCGCGGAACTCACATTCGGGGAGATAGGTTTCCCGGAGGCCCTCATACAGGATTGGTTCATGGCGTGTGACGCCGGCAGCGTCGAGGGCGTCGGCGGCGAGACCCATGAACACCTCACCGGGAAAAGTGTTGTTCTTCGGGTGGAGGGGCGCGATCGACGCAGTCAGCTCGTGGACGTCGGCATCGTCAGCTAGCCCAGACAGCAACCGGCGCACCGCTTCGAGTCGATCCTCATCGCCGGGGGACCTCCGAGACATGGGGACACAATCTAGGTCTCGCCGGTGATCGTCGGCGGCTCGGGCTTGGCATCCGACCAGGCAGCGACCCAGGCTGCGTCATCACCGACAAAACAAACTGTGTAGCTCGGACTCTGTTCGACGCAGAGGACCATCCGGTGTGTCTCCTCGGTCGTAACGGTTCCGTACCGGTTCGAGATCATCGTCTCAGGGGTGTACGTCGAACAGGTGCCGGCGGATGTCCGGGCGACGATGTCGGCCTTCCTCACCGCGGACCTGACGACGGTCTCTCGTCTCGGGGTGCCGCAAACGTGGCCGGTCCTTCCCTCGATGGAGTGGAATTCCGGCAGGATCGTCGTAGTGACGTCTATCGGCCTGCCACAGAAGGCTCACAACATTCGTCGTCGCCCAGCAGTGTGCCTTCTTTTCTCGGATCCCACGGGAAGCGGGTTGACGGATCCGCCGTCGGTGCTGGTTGAGGGGGTTGCAGACGTGTCGGAGACTGTCCTCACGTCGTTCAGTCAGATCGAGGACCCGGCGATACGCGCCGCGCTGGAACGAGATGCGATTGATCTTCTTCGCCGCCAGCCTGCGGTCCGAATCTATGCCGGTAATCCTCTCGCTCGAGCTCTGATGGATTGGTATTTCTTCCGTCTACTGATCGTCTTGACCCCTCGTCGGATCAGTTGGGGCCGCGGAATCCAGCGATACTGGGGGGCGATCGATGTGGCGTGACGTTCGTCGGGAGTCACGCCGGTTCGGTTCCGGCGTGGTATCGGGTGCAGGTCCGGCCGGGACACCAGTTTCGACACGGGCAGTCCCGCAGGTCGATCACCGGCGCCGCCTTCTAGTGCTGGACGACCCCTTCCCGGTCGGGGAAGGCTCCGCCTCCATCCTCTATCAGCGACACGACAACCGGCTCTGGAGTCTGCGCAGCTGCCTGATCGCGGGCACGATCACCAAAGAAGACGATCAATGGCTGTTTCGTCCGGCCCGGTTCACTCCGGGGATGGGTGTCGGCGGCCCGCTGAGCTACATCCGGTTGCTGGTCAAAGGTCGCAGAACGACGTCTCGGTACCTAAGAGCTCGCAACCTGGAACGACCAGCGGCAGCTTGGGACGAAGTGACGGATCTCCTGTCCCGGTCGGAAGCGCCTCAGCCCGGGGCCCCCTGATCCGAGAGAGACAGCTCATAACCCGAAGGTCGTGAGTTCAAATCCCACCCCCGCTACGAGCGGGCCCTGGTCAGACACCACTCAGACCAGGGCTTCTGCGGTGTTGGGCGGTTCTTCTACCGGGTCTTCTACACCGCCAATTCGAAGAGCCGGATTCTTTCGGCCAGCTCCAGGCTTGGTAGACGATGACCGCGAGCAGTGCGACCTCGATGGCGCTGCCGAGGATGTAGTAGATCCACTCGCCGATCGCACCGGCAATGATGGTGAGCGCATACATGATGCTCACCGCGATGTTGACGATTCGGTTGACTCGTGGTCGCAGGATGAGTGCGCAGACCACCATCAGACTGGGGATGACTACATGGGCCGTGGTCCCCAAGAGGAACGACTGGTTGATGGTGAACCCGCCGATCTCGCCAGCCTCGACGTCGGCCCGGAAGTCAGGTCGGTAAAGGCTGAAGAGGTCGACGTAGGCGAAGACGAACAGCATTGAGGTCCAGAGCGCTAGATCTTGAATCTCACGTTCACGATGGACGGTTCGAACTTCGTTTCGGCGGTCATGTGTGCCCTCTCGGTTGGTTCATCG
>CAZPIZ010000085.1:0-8041 GCA_964586615.1 uncultured Acidimicrobiaceae bacterium
CAGAACCCTCCCGCAGCAGGCACTCCTCTATCGCCTCAGCGGCGACAGAAACCCCCTGCATGTTGATCCTGCATTCGCTGCCATCGGAGGCTTCGATCGCCCGATCCTTCACGGCCTTTGCTCGTTCGGGATCGTTTGCAAGGCAGTGGTGGACCACGCCCTGGGGGGCGACACATCGTTGGTCGCCACATATCGGGGTCGATTCGCCGGGGTGGTGTTCCCGGGCGAGACCCTTGTGATTTCGATGTGGCAGGACCCAGGAGTCGTGCACATCGAAGCAACAACCAAAGAGCGATCATCTCCGGTGCTCGCCAATGCCCAGGTACGGGTGCGGGTTTAGCCTCTGGCCATGACGAGTATTTCCACCTCCGGACTTTCGACCTCCGGCAGCTGGACTCCGAAAGCCGAGGAGCAGGTTCGGGAGCGGCTCGAACAGATGCTTGCCCGACATGCTCCGGCCTCCACCCTGGCCGACGAGTTCTGGGGTCACCAATTCGACGCCGGGTTGGCGTGGGTGAACTTTCCGGTGGGCCACGGGGGTCTGGGCGTGGCCCCCGGCCTGCAGGCGATTGTCAACGATCGGCTTTTGATGGCCGGTGTCTCCCGCCTCAATGTGGCCCGCAACGTCATCGGTCATGGAATGGGAGCGCCCACCGTCGTGGCTCATGGGACTGACCAGCAGATGAATCAGTGGTTGCGACCGCTGTTCACGGCCGAGGAGATCTGGTGTCAGCTGTTCTCTGAGCCCGGGGCCGGCTCCGATGTGGCGGGTCTGGCGACCCGGGCGATCAGGGATGGCGACGAATGGATCGTCAATGGCCAGAAGGCATGGACCACTTTGGCCCATACCTCTCGATGGGGCATGCTGGTCGCCCGGACGGACCCCGATCTTCCCAAGCATCAGGGTCTCACCTATTTTATCGTCGACATGAAGCAGCCCGGGGTTGAAGTGCGACCGTTGCGCCAGATCACGGGCGAGGCGGAGTTCAACGAGGTGTATTTCACCGATGCCCGGATCCCCGACTCGTATCGGCTCGGGGCGGTGGGAGATGGCTGGCGGGTGGCGCTGACGACTCTGATGAACGAGCGGGTGGCCATCGGGTCCACCCAGTTGCCGAGGGGTGGCGGGGCCATTGCTGAGACCACCGCCGTCTGGATCGAGAAGGGACTTAGGGATCCGTATCTGCGAGACGAGATGATGAAGCTGTGGTGCGAGGCCGAGGTCCTGCGGCTCACTGGCATGCGGGCCGGTCAGGCGCGGGCTCTGGGAACCCCGGGACCGGAAGGGTCGACCTCAAAGCTGCATTGGGCCGACCTCAACAAACGAATCTCCTCCTTCACGGTCGACCTCATGGGCGCCGAGGGGATGTTGCTTCCAGAGGGATATCCCTTTGTCACGCCCGAGGAGGCCGGGTCCGGTCGATTGACCCGTCAGAAGAGCTTTCTCAGGGCTCGCGCTAACTCGATCGAAGGCGGCACCTCCGAAATCATGAAGAACATCCTGGGTGAACGGGTCCTCGGGTTGCCAGGCGAACCAAGGGTCGACAAAGACCTGCCGTGGAAAGAGGTGCCGCGATAGCCCTATAACGCCTCAGGCGCTGATCTCCACCGGTGTTCCGAGTTCGATGATCTCGGCCAGCCTTGCTGCCACCTCATTGGGGACCCTCACGCAGCCAAGCGAGACCGGCTGTCCGATGGTGGCGGGTCGGTTGGTGCCATGGATCCCGATGATGCCATCGCCGCCGTTGAACTCTGTGATCGTGTCGGAGAAGGCCGAGAGTCCGAGCGCGAACGGTCCCCAGGGGCCGGTGGGGTCGGATAGCTGGACGACGTCTGTCACGAAGTAGCGGCCGGTTGGTGTCGGGTTGCTCGGCGACCCGACCGCGATATCCGTTTCGAATACGACCTCGTTGTCCCGCTCGAGACGAAGGCGTCGTTCGGACAGGTCAACGAATATGGCGTGATCGAGCACCCGCAGATCGAGGGAGCCGGCCAGCACCCATCCGGTGGAACCATTGGGCCTGACCGGAAGCGAGACCTTGACCCAGCCGTCTACGGGCCCGGTCTCGACGAGAAACACGCGGGGCGATCCGAGGGGGGTGAGTGCTTCGAGGATCTGAGCTGGTGTGGCGTGCTCGGGAAGGTCGTAGATCTCCACCTCCCCTCCGGCGTGCCCAACCAGCGAGGCACCCGATTGGAGAGACTCGACCGTCACCGCCGTCGTTGTGGTGGTGGCGGTTTGGGTCGTGACGGGAAGGGTCGAGGTGGTGGTCGTCGGCGGCACCACGATCGTGGACGGTGGGGGAGCCGTCCTGGCCGGGGTGCCAGACGGGGCAATGCCACAGGCGATCAGGAGACCGGCGATGAGCAAGCGGGCGAGGATTGGGGACCCGGCTCGGAGCACAGAACCAAACTAGCCGTGAAGTTGCCAAACTACCCGCGAACGTTCCTAGCCTTTGGCCCGTGCCCAGGTACGTAGTGACAGGGGAATTGCCCGACGAGGCCCGTTCGTCCTTCCCACCCGGCAAACGTTTCGAGTTTCCCGGGCCGAACCCAGCCGACCGCACCGTCCTGCTCAAAGAGTTGGCCGAGGCCGAGGGTCTCTTGTGCATGCTCGTAGATCGGATCGACGCAGGGTTGTTGGTATCTGCACCCCATCTGCGAGTGATCTCGCAGATGGCCGTCGGGGTCGACAACATCGATGTCGCCGCCTGCACGGCCCGGGGCATCCCGGTCGGCCACACCCCCGACGTCCTTACGGAGACGACTGCCGACACCGCCATGGCCCTGCTCCTGGCGAGCTTGCGTCGCCTTCCCGAGGGTCAGGCTCTGGTGCGGGCGGGGGAGTGGAGGCAGTGGAGCTTGGGCATGCTCACAGGTGAAGATCTCCATGGCTCAACTGTGGGGATCGTCGGGCTTGGGCGAATCGGAGTTGCCATCGCCCGGCGGCTGCGTGGATTCGAGGTACGGCTGTTGTACGCGGGACCGCGGCGCAAAGCTGCCCTCGAGTCGGAATTCCGAATCGGCTACCGGACTCTGGAGGCGTTGCTGGCCGAGTCTGACCACGTGATCCTGAGCGCTCCTCTCAACGCCTCGACCCGGCGCTTGATCGATGGCACCACCCTTGAACTGATGAAGCCCGATGCGACCCTGGTGAACATCGCCCGCGGCGGACTGGTCGATCACGATGCCCTGGCTAGGGCTCTCTCCTCGGGGCGACTCGGTCGGGCTGCCCTCGACGTCACCGATCCCGAGCCGATACCGGCCGATCATCCGTTGGTGGGCCTTCCCAATTGCATCGTGATACCTCACCTTGGCTCGGCCAGCGTGCGCACGAGGTTGAAAATGGCGACACGCGCCGTGGAAAACCTGGCGGCCGGCCTGGAGGGTCGTCCGCTGCCATGGTGCGTCAACCCCGAGGTGTACGGGACCTAGCCGGAGCCTGGCGCGTCTTCGGCGTCGTGCTCCTCCTTGGACCGGATGCGGGCAACCACCGGCAACAGCCCGAAGAGGACCACCAGAGCGATGAGGGTGGCGGTGACCGCAAGTTCGAGCATGCCAAATCCGGCGGCAACACCAATGCCCGCCACAGCCCACATTCCAGCCGCGGTTGTCAGTCCTCTGATGCTGTCCCTCGCCCGAAAAATGGTCCCGGCGCCGAGGAAGCCGATTCCCGACACCACCTGTGCGGCCATCCGGGTGCGATCCATTCCGAGCTCGGCCCCAACGATCGTGAAGAGCGCGGCCCCCAACCCCACCATGATGTGGGTGCGGAGGCCGGCGTCTCGGTGTTTGAACTCGCGTTCGAGGCCGATTAGCCCCGAGAGACCGGCAGCGACGAGGAGGTTTACGAGGTTGGGTCCCAGATCCATGTCCCGACGGTACCCCTACTGTGGCTCCGCAGGCTCGTAATCGTCATCGGGCTGGACGCTGAGCAGGACCCCATCTGTCAGTTCGATAGTTGCCCGGCTATCAACCATTTCATTCGACACGCCCACGCTTGTGCCCGGAGTCAGCACCGCGTCATGAAGGGGCCAGCGGAGTCCCGCGGTGGTTACGCCGTGGACGGGACCCCCATAGGGAAGAAGACTGACCAGGTCACCCGGGGAACCGGACAACTCGATCCGATCGCGGACGACATGGATGATCGCTTGCCCCGGCAGCCAGCTCAGTTGGAGTTCTGCGTATTCGGGGGCAGCCAGAAGAGCCGCGTTGGCGAGGAAATGATCGAGCCGTCCACCCGCCCCACCGACCACGATCACCTTCGATGGATGCCTGCGGAGGGCTGCGTTGAGGGCGATCGCCAGGTCGGTGGCGTCTTTGTCGGTGGGATGGCGTTCGATGTTTTCGGCGCTCGCCAGACCCCGGGCGGAGACGGAGTCGAAGTCTCCAACCAGCAGGTCGACCTTGATCCCGAGTCTGGTGGCGTGATCGAATCCGGAATCCGCCGCGATTACAAAGCAATCGGTGGGTAGCCGGTCGAGCACCGACCGTGGGGGAGGGTCTCCGCCGGCGAACAAAACGACGCACTCAGTCACTTCCGGCTTCGGTCTCTCACTTCCGTTTTCCACCTCCCTCCTTCAATCTTTCACTTCCGACTTCCGTCTTTCATCTGCCCTACAAATGACAAAATCGTCTTACCCACAGAAACGCCGGTAAGACCTCTACCTCAAGTAGACGTCGAGCCATGAGAAGACTTCCCCGTACCAGTGAAGTGATGGTTGAGGGTTGAGGACCCAATGGTTCTCAGATGGGTAATAGACCAGTCGGGCCGGGACTTCCTTCGCCTTGAGCACCCCGTACAGTTCCAAGCCCTGGGTGACCGGGACCCGATAGTCCTGCTCCCCGTGGATGACCAGGGTGGGGGTGTTGTAGCCGGCGGCGTGCGACGACGGGCTGTACCTCTCGACCTTTGAGCGGTCATCGAAGATCTCCGCCCCGTAGGCGAGGGCCCGTCCTCCGGTCACGTCGGAAGCGTACATTCCACCGAGGTTGGTGACGGCGGCGTGGGCGATGGCGCAGGCGTAGCGGTCGGTCTGTCCGGTGATGAAAGCGACCAGGTAGCCCCCATATGACCCCCCGGCCACGGCCATCTTCGCCTCGTCGATCAGGCCCCGGCTTACCAAAAGGTCGGTGGCCGCCTCTATGTCCCGGTATGGCCTATCGCCCCAGCCACCGAGGATCGATGACGCAAAGGCCTCGCCAAACGACGATGACCCGTGGAAGTTGACCATCGCCACCAGGAAGCCGCGGGCGGCAAAGCTCTGCGCGTGCCATCGCCATTGCCATCCATCGGTGAATGCTCCATGGGGGCCACCGTGGATGAGGTGCAGCAACGGCGGCCGCCCCTCACCGGGATGAGGTGGGTGAATGAGAAACATCTGTACCGGGTCTCCATCGGCCCCGGTGATTGTGAGGTCCTCGACCTCACCCCACTTGACGTTCCCCAGCAGGCTTTCGGCGAAGTCCGTTAGCGGTATCAGGGCGCCGTCGGCGCCAAGCCTGACGACCTCGGGCGGACGCCGGAGGCTATGTCGAAGCATGTATACAACGCCATCCCGGTCGACAGTTGGTGAACCAAGGCTGCCGCCTCTGGCGATCGGTTGGGGGTGGGGGTCTGGCGCCGTCAGGCGGAACAGATGCGAGTACCCCTCTTCCTCGGCGACTATCAGAAGGTCCCCGCGGCCGTCGAACTCCCACTGATCGGCCGACCGGTCCCATCCGTCGGCGAGTCTTCGGTGCTCACCGCTGGATCGGTCATAGAGACCAAGTCGCACCGGGTCCCCGTAGTAGTCGGGGACGACCTGGAATCCATAGGTGAGGGTCGTGCCGTCGGGCGAGTAGCGGGGACGATGAACCTGAACCACATCGTCGGGGGTCTGGTCCGATTCGTGCCCGGTTTCGAGGTCGAGTTCGTATAGATGTCGCCGGAGCCTTCGGTGAGGGGGCTCGGATGAGTCGGCGGCGTAGGCGATGTAGCGCCCGTCGGGGGAGATGGCGAAGCTGTCGAGCGGGTCGTCGGTGTTTGGCCAGCTCCACCACCGGGTCGAGCCTGCGGTCAGGTCGATCACATCCCCGGTTTCAGGATCCACCCGGAAGATATGGGGAACCTCGCCCGTCGTCAGCCACGTATCCCAATATCGATAGGTGGCATCCTCGGTGACGTGGACCACAAACCGCGATTCCTTGCGACGGCCAAGCTCGGCAGCGGTCGCTTCGAGACCAAGGTGCCCCTTGAGGACATAGGCGAGCACGACCAGTCCCTGGCCGTTGGGGAGCCACCGCCCCCCAAGAGCTCCCAGAGGAAACGAGGTCAAGGCCTTGGCTGAATCAGGGTGCGCTTCGTGGTCGAGGTCGGAGACATAGACCTGTTTGGCTTTTTCGTCCCCGACCGCCGCCACGAAGGCCAGCCTGGAACCGGTCGGGTCCACGACCGGCTTTTGGGCATTGAAGTCGGGAGCGGTTAGTGGTCTCCGGGAGAGATCGGCTTCTATCAGCCAGATTCGGCTGGTGCCCTTGTTGTCGGCCACGTCGTAGGTGGTCACCGGCACCACGACCCGTCCGTCAGCGGCTGGGACCGGAGCGCCCACCCGGGGCAGTTTCCAGAGAAGTTCGGGGGTGATCGTGTCGGACACCTCCCGACCCTAACGGCCAGGTGCGGACCCTAACGGCCAGCTCGGCTACGAGCCCGGGGCCCAACTGGCAAAACGGCCTCCGGAGACTCGTGTGGTGTCACCGCTGTCAACGTCGTAGATCACGATGCTGCCGCCGCTCTCGCCGTCGACCGGGAGGACGAAGCTGGCACCATCGGGGGCCCAAAGTGTCAGCACCCGGCTGTATTGATCCCAGAAGGGGAGGTACTGGCTGATCATCTCCTGGGTCGGGAGCAGCTCCTTGTACGCTTCCGACGCTCCCGCATCCCAAACCTGGGGGATCAAGGCGGTTTCGGCTTCGTTCACCGTCATGAACAAGAGCTTCTGACCCGAAGGTGACCACTCGAATGCGACTACCGGCCCCGCGCTGACGGTCTGTGGATCCCCACCTTCGATTGGCATCACCGCCAGAGAGCCGAGGACGGGTGCATCGGCAGTGTCCGTATACGCCAGCAGGGTGCCATCAGGTGAGGCCGCAAAGAACGTGCCGCCGGTAGTGGGAGCGATCAGGAGCGGTTCGCCCGATTCCTCGGACAGCGCCACCCCCTGGGAGTCGCCGCCGGTTGCCACCAGCAGACGGCCATCGTCGAGGAACTGAGGTGCCTGGAACAGGCCGGGCTTGGTGGCGAGTGGCGTTCTGGTCCCCTCGAGGTCGACGAAACCAAGAAACGTCGTGTCTACATGGACTGCCATACGGGAGCCGTCCGGATCCCAGTCCAGGTAATAGGGGGCCCCGGCGTCGACCAGACGGGCGGTACCGGCCGCCACATCGACGAGTCCCATCGCCACTCCGGTGCCATCGGGCGAATTGCCCAAATAGGCGACGTGGGTTCCCTCGGGGCTCCAGGCGTAGAAGAAGGGAGTCGTTCCGCCATCGATTCTTCGCTGCCCCTGGGAATCGCCCATGGCGATCGCAGCCTGCCCGGTTCCGGTGTCAACCTCGGTCCATACCACCAGACGGCCATCGGGTGCCCAGGTCGCCTGTGAAACGAGACGGTTGGGGTCCGCCCCGACCAACTCGACCGTTTCGCCCTCCGGTGAGATGGCATTCACCGCATGGTCCTGGGTGACTACCAGGAGCGGGGGAAGGGTCGGGGATGAGGAGCAAGAAGCCAAGAGCCCGACACCGATCACCATCAGGATCACTCGCCTCATCGGCGGTGATGGTATGGCGAATGCCGCCGGATTGCAGGACCGCCAGTTGTGACCGTCTAGCGTTCCGCCCGTGGCCGCTTTAGCCGTACTCACCTCCGGGGGTGACGCCCCCGGTATGAACGCCGCCATCAGGGCGGTGACGAAGGTCGCCGCCTCCAAGGGCGTGCCGGTCTGGGGCGTCGAGATGGGATACGACGGGCTCATCGACGGGGAGTTCCAACCGTTGACGCGTC
>CAZPIZ010000086.1:0-7947 GCA_964586615.1 uncultured Acidimicrobiaceae bacterium
AAGCAGTAGGCCTCTCCGGCCGTCCGACCGGGCGGATCGGCTCTTCGCCGGGTTGACTACCAGAGCTGGGGCCGGATGACCCAAGTTGACGATTCCTGCACAGTTCATCGGTCGGGCAGGTCATCAACCTATCCCCCAGGATTCAGGCCAGCGACTCAGAAGGTAATTGTGCTCCTGCGCACGTTTCGATGCCGTTGCGCTTCATCAGGCGATCCATGGATCCTCCGGGCACGACCGCGACTCTTAGCTCTCCTCCGCACCTGGCAATCCTGCGGCGGGTTTCCAGAAGCCATCGGATCCCGTCAAGGTCGCAGAAGGTCACCTGGGTAAGGTCCACGGTAAGCCAAACGGGTCGCTTCAGGAAGGCATCCCTAACGGCCCATTGCAGCGACGGGATATCGACCTGGTAGATATCGCCGACGACTTTGACCGTATCCCCGTCGTTCTTGAAGGTGGTGGTGGTTTTCATCCCGTGTGGCCGTCTCACTGAAAAGGGGTGCATGATGGGGGATGCAACGCCAGATGGCCGGTCTCGATCTAGCTGGCCGGTGCCGACTACCTGCGTCATGGCTACTCCTTTTCGACCCCGGGAGTGGTACTTAGTCTGATTGTGCATCCCGGGCTCCCGGGACACTAGGGCCAAAGGGCACTGAATGGGGAGGTGACCCTCCTACCTCCCCTCGGCGAGCCGGGCAACCAGATCCCGCTCTTCGGGTCCAAGCCAGGGGGGACTGCCAGGCGGCGAGGTTCCCGGCCAGATGGCCGGGGAGCTGGTCGCCGGTATGGCCACATGACACCTCTAATCCGACAACACCCATTTCAGGAGCGCCTGCGGCCAGGTCTTGACCCCGAACTCGGCCAGCGGGGCCAAATCGGCACTCCAAGGCAGCCGAGATCTGGCGAGCGGCAATACGGTCGTCCGCCGACCACACCTTGGTGACAACCAACACCCGGCCCGAGCGGAACCCAGCGAATGACCCAGGACTCGTTCGGCCTCCCCGTACATCGGCGAAGAATTGAACAGATCTACCCCGGCCGTTACCGCCAGATCGACCAACTGCTTACGGTCTCTTTCGACCTTGCCTCCCCGCACGTCGAAGGTACGCCAAGTGCCGATTCCGACCACCGCTGCCTCAAGACCAGACTTGCCCAACCCCCGGCGTTCAATTGTCCTCTTAGCCATTGTCATCGCTTGATCAACACACGCCCAGCTCTTAGCTGCCGCGCTTTCTTCGCATGAGGCGCTCCAGGGTTTCGGACTCCGACAGCACCGGCGGCGGGGCGCCGGATGACTTGGCTTCCTCGATCTTCTTTTCGATCCGCCGCTTTTCCCTGGTGCGCGAGGTTGTCAGACCTTCCTTCCAGACCTCGGCATCTCCTACCGACAGGACCAGGCGTCGCAACGCCACGTCGATCAGGAAAAGAGACAGAGCAACGATCACCAGCCAGGGCCAGATCGACACCTCGGCCCTGCCTCGAACCGGTGCCGCGTCGAACACCGTCGGAGGGTCCGGGTTGAGACGGCCGGCCGTCAGTTCGACGATGTCCGACCCCAGGGTGGGGTCGGACTCGCGAAATGCGAACTCCTCCTCGTAGGCAGAGACCGCTCCCGAACTGGAGGTGATCTGCGAGCCATCCGGGTTGGCGACCGTCACCGCCACCCAGTACGCCCCCGCCTCAACCAGAGGAACCGAGGCGATGAAGCTGTCCGCATCGGAGCGGTTCATCGGAACCACGACCACCTCACCGCTTGGCGTTCGCACCCGGGCGGTGGCGGTGGCATCGAGCTCGGCTTCGGCCAGATCGAAGCGGACCTGGAGCGATCCTTCCGACACGAAGGCTGCCGGCGGGTTCTCACGTCCGGCCGGGAGCACGTCGCGCACGACCGCCCCCCAAAAATCCACATAGCCCTCCCAGTCGACCCACTGGCTCAGCCAGCGAGCTGTGGCATCCGATGTCCAGGCAGTAGCGCGGCCGAGCCCTCGTTGCCAGGTCGCCAGGAGCGGGTCACCCTGACCGATTTCCATCACGACCGATGCGCTCCCCTTGGATTTGGTAAGGACGTAGCCGAGGAGCGGCGGGGAACTGGTGAGATCCTCGGTGATCGGCGAGGGTGAGCGGAGCACCGGGAAGAACGTCCCCTCGGTGGCAAGATTGCGAGCCACGGTCAGGGTCTCTTCGACGAATATCTCGGGGATCGACTCGAGATCCGTGCCCGGATAGAAGCGACCACCGCCAAGTTCGGCCATCCTCTGCAACGTCGTCCCGGGACCTTCTCCGGTTCCCAGCACCGAAAGCGTCACGCCCTGGTCGGCGATCTCGCGGGCTATCGGGAGCAGGTCGGCGTCGTTCGGATCCCATCCGTCGGTGAAAAGGACGATATGACGAAGCTGTTCGGGCACACCGGACAGCTCTGCCAGAGCGACCTCGAGTGCGTTCGAGATCTCGGTATCCCCATTGGCGGTGATGCCTCCGAGGGCCGTGGCGGGGTCGTCAATCGTCGACCGTGGAGCGAGCGGAATCACCCAGTCGGTGCCGGAGGTGAAGGTCAGGACACCGACCCGGTCGGTGTCGCTCAGGGCTTCGATAGCCAGTTCGGCGCCGGCCCGGGCGATATCGGTCTTGACCACTCCCCCTTCGGTGGCGTTGCCCATGTTGCAGTGACAGGCGCCCATCGAGCCCGACGAATCGATCACGAGAATCTCTGCCACGGGTTGCCGCCGGACCAGGTCGTCGGGGTTGGAGCTGACCGGGAGCACCGCCTCGAGTGGGGTTTGGTGATAGTCGCCCAAACCGTAGGACCGGTCGCCCCCGATCACCAACAGCCCGCGGCCCAGCTCTTCGACGAACGCCGCCAGGTTCTCCGAGTCCTCGGTGCCGGGTTGGTCGACGTTGACAAGAACGACCGCGTCGTAGGCGAGGAGGTCGCCCTCGGTGGGGATCGACCGGCGTAGATCGGCCTCCATGCCACCGGCTTCCAGGGCCCTCACCAGAGCGTCGGCCTCACCATCCACCCCTTCGACAACTGCCACCCGGGCGGGTCCCAGAAGGCGTGTTATCCCTTCGGCCCGGTTGTTCTCCGGTCTGGTGTCGAAATCGGTTCTGACCTCGACCGCAACCGGGAGGAAACCGGTGCCGGTAGCCGCCACCTCGATCGGGATCTCGTTGCGACCGGCGCCAAGCTCGACATCGATGACCTGCTGCTGCCCATCTGCCGAGGTCACGATCAGCTCGGCCGGCCCGGCGACGTTGGATCTGACGACGGCAGTGACGGGGACGGTGTCACCCTCGCGAGCTGCGGCCGGGAGAATGACGCTTTCGACCAGAGCATCGGCGCTACGAGCCGATGCCAGCTCGACCACATCCACGGCCACACCCTGGTCGGCCAGCCGCCGCACCGCCGGGCGGACGTCACCGGTCGTGGAGACCAGATCGGTGATCAGGACGATTCGTCTGGAGCCTTCGCTGGGCATCAACGCCGCGGCCGACTCCAGGGCGCCGGCCAGGTCGGTGGCAGAGTCATCGGGTATGGTCCGAACCGGACCCGGGATCCTGGCGGCGCTGAAGGCCGAGTCGAGCCGGATGTCACGACCAAAGACGGCGACCGCGGTCTGAGCGTCGGCTCGCGCTTCGGCCAGGGCCTGAGCGAGGAACTCCTCTTGCTCGGCGGCGGCCTCGGCCGAGATCGAAGCCGAGCGGTCCAGCAGGAACAGGACGGACCGATCGTCCACCGCTCGGGTGAGGATCGGTTGGGCAGCGGAGCTGACCAGCAGGGCGAGGGCGGCCAAACGCACCCAGGTCGCCGCCCGATGCTGGCGTCTCGGCACCGTTCTCCCGCCCTTGCGGGCGACCAA
Source organism: uncultured Acidimicrobiaceae bacterium (assembly GCA_964586615.1). GTDB lineage: Bacteria > Actinomycetota > Acidimicrobiia > Spongiisociales > ZC4RG35 > DATEEG01. The sequence continues at coordinate 3,855 of CAZPIZ010000086.1, forward strand.
CCATGCGACACCGAGTACCGGAAACGCCGCCAGCAGCCACCAGGGATTGTCGAACCTCATACGGTTGCCTGGCTTCTGCGGAGCCACGGGCGCTGATGGCCCACCCACCACTCGACCGCCATCAACAACAACACGGCCCCGATCACCCACGGCGCCCATTCCCTGACCATGCTCGAGGCCTCGTCGGCCTCGGTCACCGAGCCGCTCGTGGCCAAGGCCCGCGAGGTTCCCGCCGACTCGTCGGCGACGAAGGTCCGGACTGCGACGGAACCCGGAGTGACGGTGCCGTCCGGGGCCACGTATTCGAGGCGATAGACGCCCGGCCGACCGGTGTCTGTGAAGACGGCGGCGCCCGGTGTCAGATCGCGGATCTCACCGTCAGGCAGGGTGATACGCGCCGTGAGGCCGGCCTGGACGGTGAGGGGGATGGGAGAACCGGCCGGTTCGGTCGAGACGGCTCCCGCCCCGGCGCCCCCGAGCCACTCGAGAATCCGCGCCCCAAGGATCGGGAACCCGACCTGGATTGGGAGATTGGAATGGGTGATGTCGAAGGTGAAATAGGCCACCCGGTGACCGTTGACCTCGCCCAGGAGGACCAGGGGCACATCACCGGCTCGGACCAGGGTGAGCCAGCGCGGAGCATCGACGACTTGGGCTTCGGCCACCGCCACCGAGGAAAGATCAACCGAGTCGAGGATCGGTTCGCCGGGACGCTGGTAAGTGACGGCGGCATTGCGAACCAGCTCTGTCACCGTTACACCCTCGGGGGGTGACTCGGGGGCGATGAGCCAGGCCGGCCGGTCGATCTCCGGGAGTTCGCCTCCGTCCACCACAAGCACATCCGGGGTTCCGGTCCCGCCGGTCGCAAAGCCGTCGACGGCATTGATGAGGGCGGAAAGGAACGGCGAGCCATTCCCGACGATCGACACGTTGCGTTCGGGACCGCCCCCGACCACCAGATCAGACCTGTCGTCCATTGCCAGGGCATCGCCGGTATCGAGCAACCGGACCGAGACCACGTCACCGGGACCGGCGTCGACCGGCGTGGTGGTCCGCTCGGCGCCAAGAGCCGACACCTCCAGATCGACGAACCCGGCGCTGAGACCGTTGACCGACACCTCGGCTCGCACCGGCCGGATCTCGCCTGAGAAATTGGAGACCTGCAAAAAGGCTCGAGTGGTGCCTTCCGTGGACGGCTCCAGGGACCAGGCAGTGACGGCGAGGTTTGGCCCGAAATCGTCAAAACGGACGAACTCGGCCCCCACTACCGGCTCTTCTGCCAGGGTCACGTCTCCCCCGTCCGAAAAGATGAGGACGTTGGTCGGACGATCGGGCGTCGCCAGCCCCCTGGCCAGGCGCAAGGCGCCCGACAGATCCGCCCGCCCGCCGGTAGCGTCGAGAGACCCCAGGGCAGCGCTCACCAATTCCGGGTCGCGGGCGAATGCCACCAGCACCTGAGGGACCGGCCCCGCCTCTACTACCGAGACCTGGTTCGATTCGGACAGATCCCCGATGAGATCGAAGGCGGTGGCCCGGGCGGTATCGAGCCGGTTGGCCATCGCCATGGAGCCCGAGGTATCGACGACAAACACCGTGTGGGGACCGAGGAGGGTCTGCTGCGTGTAGAAGGGCCGGGCCAGGGTGAGAACGAAGCCGGCCAGGACCAGCAGTTGCAAGATCAGCAATGGGGTGATGCGCAGCTTCTGCCATGGCACGGCCGAGGAAACCGGGACCTCCACCTGCTCCCAGAGAAGCGTGCTGGCAATCTCAAGACGCGGCCGGCGAGAGCGGAGCATATAGAGAACGATCAACGGACCGGCCAGAGCAGCCAGGCCGAAGGCGGCAGGGATCAGGAAGCTCACGTCACGGCCTCGGCTCGGGCCAGGGCGCTGAGCACCTGATCGGGCGCACCGTCGACGGCAGGGACGAGCACGTAGTCGAGACCCGCTCGTCGGGCCCGGCCGGCGGCCTCCTGCGCAAACTTCTCGAGGGTTGCCCTGTACCGACGCATGGTTTCCTCGGAGGTGGACACCGGGATCTCGAAACCGGTTTCGGCGTCGGCCAGACGGAGGTCACCCGCCATCTGCGGATCGAGCTCCTCTTGTCCGAGCACGTGCAGCACCACTCCCCCGGCACCAACACCGAGGCCATCGATGGCGCTTTGCCAGTCCGGTGTCATCAGATCGGAGAGCAGAATGATGGATCCCCGATTGGGACCCTCTCCGGCCAGACGTCGCAGAGCCGGAGCAAGCGGCATGGTTCCCTCGGCCACCAGCGACTCGAGCCACGATTCGAGATGGGGCCATCGCGAAAGATGACGTCCCGCCGGGCCCAGACGAACTGGCCTTTCGACGGGACCGGGGACACCGATCAACTGGACCCGATCGCCTCCGGCCAGACCTAGATACGCCATCATGGCGGCCAGGACCCGGGCGGTCTCGAGCTTGCGGTAAAAGCCCATCGAAGCCGAGGTGTCGACCACCACCTTCAGCGGAAGCTCCTCCTCGGCTTCGAACTGTCGCACCAGAAGCACCCCCAGGCGCGCCCAGAGGTTGTGATCGATTCGGCGGAAATCGTCCCCGGGCACATACTCCCGGTAGTCGGCGAAGTCGAGGCTCTCACCCTTGTGGCGGGACGAGTGTCTTCCTGACCACTGGGCGGTAACCCGTCTGCGAGATTGGAGAGAAAGCCGTTCGAGACGACCTCGCAGCTCGGCTTCGAGCAGCATCAGAAACCGGGCTCGACGTATCCGGAGTCGAGTTGGCCGGAACCAAGATAAGTGGTCATTCGGCGGTTGGGCTCGGATGGGCGCCGAGCACGTCCTCGACGATCTGGTCGGGTTTGATCCCATCGGCCAGTGCTTCGTAGCCCAATACCAGTCGATGGCGCAAAGCCATCCGGGCGACGCCCCAGATGTCTTCGGAAGCCAAGTTGGGGCGTCCATCCATCAACGCCGCCGCCTTCCCTCCAAGAATCATTGCCTGAGCGCCGCGGGGGCTGGCACCGTTACGAACATAACGCCGGACCATCTCCGGTGCCCGTGGGCTATCGGGGTGGGTGGCCTCGACCAGCGTCGCCGCGTATCGCAACAGATGGGTGGCAGCCGGAAGTGCACGCACCATCGCCGACATCTCCACGATGGCGGCCCCGTCCAGCACCGGCTCCGGTTGCATCTCCTCCCCCGCCGTGGTCCGGCGAAGGATCTCGACCATGTCGTCGGCAGATGGAAAAGGCACGAGGGCCTTGAAAAGGAAGCGATCGAGCTGTGCCTCCGGCAGCGGGTAAGTGCCTTCCTGTTCGATCGGGTTCTGGGTCGCCATCACCAAAAAGGGCCGGGGCAGGGAGTGAGTCTCGCCACCGAGGGTGACCCGCTTTTCCTGCATCGCTTCGAGCAGAGCGGATTGAGTCTTGGGGGTGGCCCGGTTGATCTCGTCGGCGAGAACCAGGTTGGCGAAGATCGGGCCTTGGTGAAACTTGAAGTCGTTGCCGGTCAGCACCTTGGTGCCGAGAATGTCGGCCGGCATCAGGTCAGGCGTGAACTGCACACGACCGAACTCGACATCCAGCACCCGGCCAAGGGTGGAGAGCAGCTTGGTCTTGCCGAGCCCGGGAACACCCTCTAACAGCACATGCCCCTCGCAGAAGGCAGCCGTCAATACGGTGTCGACTAGCTGGCGCTGGCCGACGATCACCTTCCCTACTTCGGCCCTGGCCGCCTCAAGGTGGTGGGCGAATTCTTCTGGCGTCATGGTTCCAACTCCGTGAAGTACTGACGGACAAGATCCTGGAGAGCGGTCGGGATTACGAGCCGGTCGAGTGAGTCGAGGGCTGCGTTCTGATAGTCGGAGAAACGATCGGTATAGCTCTGGAGCGGAAGGTTCTCGACTCCCTGACCAGAGGTGGTTCCGGAGGGATCACCAGGGGTGCTGCCACCCTCGAAGTCGACCCGGACCTCGTCGCCGAGTTCACCGTTGACCGGATCGAAGACCTGTGACCGGGCCGGATCACGAGGGGGATCGTCGTCGCCTTCGCCATGACCAACGCTTCCGGAGCCAGTGCCACCACTGGTCGAGCCGCTGCCGCTGCCACTTCC
>CAZPIZ010000087.1:0-1815 GCA_964586615.1 uncultured Acidimicrobiaceae bacterium
TCTGAATGTTTGACATCGTCCTCTTTCATCCTGAGATTCCACCCAACACCGGGAATTGCATGCGGCTGGCTGCGAACACCGGCTGTCGGCTCCACCTCATCGAGCCGCTCGGTTTCACTCTCGACGACACCAATCTGCGCCGGGCTGGAATGGACTATCGGGACCGGGCGGTGGTGCAGGTTCACTCCGATTTGGATGCATGGCGAACCTCCGCCGGCTCCGGCCGGGTGTTCGCCCTGGCCGGTTCCGGCACTACCCGCTATTCCGATGTCCTCTTCGAGCGCGGCGACAGCCTTCTCTTTGGTCCGGAGTCGGTCGGGCTTCCCGACGAGGTGTTGAAGGCCGCATGGATCACCGACGTCCTCCACATCCCCATGCAACCTGGGGTGCGAAGCCTCAACCTGGCCAACGCGGTGTCGGTGGTGATCTACGAGGCCTGGCGGCAACACGGTTTCGCCTAGAACCCGCGACCCAGGGTTGTTTTCGATGTCCAGCAACGGAAACAACCCAGGGTCGCGGGCGGGTTTCTCCTCAGCCGGCCAAAAGCCGCAATGCGATCGCTTCGGCCAGCACCGCTTTTTCGAGGTCGCCGAGATCCTGGCTCTCGTTGGGACCGTGGATCGAGGAGGTGGGATCACCGGCCCCGATCAGGAGGATCGGGGCGCCCTTCATCCTCTGGGAGAAGGAGGCAACGAAGGGGATCGATCCACCGACACCCGATTCGACTGCCTCGACGCCCCACGCCTCCTGCATGGCCTGGCGGAAGGCGTCATAGGCGGTCCCTTCTGTCTCCAGCTTGAAGGAGTCGCCATAACCCTCGTCTGAGATGATGAGCTGGGCTCCCCAAGGAACGTTCTTCTCGAGATGGTTGCGCAGCGCCGCCACCGCCGCCGGGCCGTCCTGGCCGGGAGCAATCCTCATGCTCAACTTGGCCCGCGCTACCGGGACCAGTTGGTTTATGGCCTGGTCGATGGAGGGAGCGTCGATGGCAAGCACCGATATGGCGGGTTTGGAGAACAGGCGGGAGGTGAGGCCGCCACTTCCAATCAACGCCACCTGCTCCAGAGCTCCAGAAGCCTTCCGCAGTTCTTGCTCGGTGAGGTCGAGGGGGTTGGACTCTTCGGCGACCAGACCTGGAACCGCCACGTTGCCCTGATCGTCGTGCAGGGTTGCGAGCAGCCGGCACAACGAGGTGAGCGCATCCGGAAAGACGCCACCGAACCCACCCGAATGAACCGCCGATTTGAGCGTTCGCACTTCGACGACACACGCGGTCAGCCCTCGAAGCGAGGTGAACAATGCAGGTCTCCCCACCCGCCAGACCCCGGCGTCGGCAATGACGATGACATCCGCGGCGAGGAGGCTGGCGTAGCTCTCGAGAAAATCATCCAGGTGGGTTGAACCAACTTCCTCCTCGCCCTCGATGAAGACCTTCACTCCCACCGGGGGTTTGCCGCCGAATGCCAGCAGGGCACCGAGATGCATGATGACGCCGGACTTGTCGTCGGAGGCGCCACGTCCATACAGGCGCCCGTCCTTCTCGAAGGGCTCGAAGGGGCCGGTTGCCCATTCCTCCGCCGGGCCCGGTGGCTGGACATCGTGGTGGGCATAGAGAAGAACGGTTGGGGTCCCGGTTGGGCCGGGGATGTGGCCGTACACCGCCGGGTGGGCCCCAGGGTGTTCGAGCAGTTGAACCTCCTGGCACCCGGCGGCTTTGAGCAATTCGACGATGCGCTCTGCTGACCGTCTCACCGGTTCGGGCGGATAGCTGGGAGCGCTGACCGAGGGGATGCTCACCAGCTCGGTCAGAGTCTC
>CAZPIZ010000087.1:1915-7918 GCA_964586615.1 uncultured Acidimicrobiaceae bacterium
GGCGATGGACTTCGCCTACTCGCCAAAGGTGGAGGCTCTCCGTGAGAAGCTGACTGCGTTCATGGAGGGCTTTGTCTACCCGGCGGAGACGGTCTACGAACAGCAGATGGCAGAGGCGGGGGATCCCCACTTCTTTCCTCCGGTTATCGACGATCTGAAGAAGGAGGCGCGGTCTCAGGGCTTATGGAACCTCTTTCTCACTGACGCCGAACACGGGGCCGGTCTGACGGTTGCGGAATACGCCCCTCTGGCCGAGATCACCGGGCGCAGCCCCGACCTCGCCCCCGAAGCCATCAATTGTGCCGCCCCCGACACCGGCAACATGGAGATTCTGCACATGTTCGGTACCGCCGAGCAGAAGGAGCGTTGGCTGGCTCCACTTCTCGAAGGTGAGATTCGATCGTGTTTTTCGATGACCGAACCAGACGTCGCCTCCTCCGATGCGACCAACATTCGAACCCGGATCGAGCGTGACGGAGACCATTACCTGATCACCGGTCGCAAGTGGTTCTCCTCGGGGGCAGCCTCGCCCCGGTGCAAGGTTGGGATCGTGATGGGGGTCACCAACCCCGAGGCCGATGCCCACCACCGCCAGAGCATGATCCTGGTGCCCTTCGATAGTCCCGGGGTGACGGTGGAACGTCAACCAACCGTTTTCGGATACCAGGATCGGGGGGGACACCCGGTTGTCAACTACGACGGGGTTCGGGTTCCGGCCTCCAACCTTCTCGGGGAGGAGGGAGGCGGATTCGGTATCGCTCAGGCCCGCCTCGGCCCCGGACGTATTCACCACTGCATGCGTGCCATCGGAGCCGCCGAGCGTTGTTTTGAGATGATGTGCAGCCGGGCCAAGGCCCGGGTTGCCTTTGGGAAGACCCTGGCCGAGCAGGGGGTGATCCAGGAGTGGATCGCCGAATCCCGCATGAAGATTGAGCAGGCCCGTCTCCTGGTCCTCAAGACAGCCTGGCTGATCGATCACCATGGGGTGAAAGGGGCCAGGGTCGAGATATCAGCCATCAAGGTGGTGGCGCCCGATGTCCTGACTTACGTCGCCGACCGGGCCATGCAGGTCTTCGGGGCGGCCGGGTTCACCGACGATTTCCCCATCGCCCGGCTCTGGTCCATGGGGCGCTGGCTGAAGATGGCCGACGGGCCCGACGAGGTCCACCGCCGGTCCTTGGCCCGGGCCGAACTTTCCCGCTTCGACCCAGGTTTTTCGTAGAAACGTTCCGAGGTCTTGTTTTTCCCGGAAATGGGAACGAAAGGGCCTTGACGGGCGTTTTAGTATTTCATCCATAAATACCGATAGATAGACGAAATCATGCAGCAGACATATCCAGAAATGGCCGAACCGATTACTTGGCGTGACGACGCGGCCTGCCGCGAGCGGCCCGATGTCGACTTTTTCCCTTTTCCGGAAGACGTAGCGGCGATTAGCCGCGCCAAAGAGGTCTGTGCGGTCTGCCCGGTGGCCGAGGAGTGTCTCAGTTACGCCATCGAAACCCGTCAGGGAGACGGTGTTTGGGGCGGACATACCCCGAAGGAACGCACCAAGCTCCGCCGGAAGTGGATGGAAGAGGTTCGCCGGGCCAGCTAGGCCCCCAACATCTAGCTCGCCTGTCGAGATCGGGGTCCGCTCGATACCACCCGGGCTGCCAGCCAGGTGGTGATTGGCACGGCGGCAACCAGACCCACCGAGCCAACCAGAGTTCGGACGATTTCGACCGCGACTACTTCGGAATTGGCAACGATTCCGAGCTTCTGGCCCGAGAGCCCGAAAAGCAGCATCAGCGGCATTGCCGCCCCCGCATAAGCAAGCAGCAGCGTGTTGACCGACGACGCAACGTGGTCGCGTCCTACCCTCAGGCCGGCGGCAAAGAGCTGGCGGCGGTCCAAGTTCTCGTTGGCGGCGGCTACCTCCCAAACCGCTGACGCCTGGGTGACGGTGACATCGTCGAGGGCGCCCAGGGCGCCGAGGACGATCCCCGCCAAGAGCAGGCCCCGCAGATCGAAGCCGCCGACGGCCACCAGAAAACTGGCCTCCTCGGAGACGAGACCAGAGAAGTCGGCCAGGCTTGTGACCACGGCCGCCAGCGCCACCGTCAGCCCGAGGCTGAGGAGGGTACCGATGGCCGCCACATGGGTCATGGGTTTGAATCCATGGGCCAGGTAGAGGGCCATCACCGCGATCAACACGCCCCCGGTAAGGGCGACCATCCCCGGGGACCGGCCGGAGAGGATCGCCGGGACGATGTACGCCAGCAGCACCACCACCGACAGAACCAGACCAACCAGCGCCGCCAGACCGCGCAATCTGCCGAGGAGCACGACGATCGCGGCAAACAGGAGAGCGGCACCGATGAGGAGCGGCCGTCGTTCTCGATCGGCGAACTGGTATCGCTGAAGGGCAGGGGCGTCGGGTATCCGGTTGAGTACCACGCGATCGCCGATCTCGAAATCAGGGGCCGATGCGATCAGTTGCCACTCCTCCTGGGTGAAGGTCCCGACGTCGGGGCCCTCGCGCAATTCGAAGGTCACCCGCCGGCATTCGAGGTCGGATGCGTATGAACAGGAGGTCTCGATCACTTCGGTCACCTCGGCCGTGAGAACCTCCTGGGCGAATCCGAATGAGCTGACATCGGGGAGGTCGGCTGGGTGCAACAAGACGATCCCCATGACGGCTAAAGCGGTGATCACCGCGACTGCCCAGCCGAGCTTGCGGGCCAGGGGCCGGTGGTCGGGCCCTGTCAGCATTTCGAGGTCGTCTTGTCCGTGGATGGAGGGCAGGTTATGTCGGCTTCCAGATTCTTTGAGTGTGGTTCTTTGGGTCTGGCGGGCCTCCGGTTGCTGACGCGAGGTCGAGCCAGGTGATAAACAGGGCCCATGCTCGACGTAGAGGCGCTTCGTTCCGAGTTCCCGGCGCTGGCCGCTGCCCAGGTCTTCGTTGACGGTCCCGCCGGCACCCAGGTCCCGAGCCGGGTGATCAATGCGGTTAGCGACGCACTCATGAGGTCGATGTCGAACGTCGGTGGAGATTTCCCTTCCAGCCGCCGATCCGAGACCACGGTCGCGGCCGCCCGGACCGCAGCCTGTGACCTCGTCGGGGGGAGGCCGGACGAAGTGGTCTTCGGGCCCAACATGACGTCGCTTACTTTCGCCTTTAGCCGGGCCCTGGCCGAGGAATGGAAGCCCGGCGACCGCATCGTCCTGTCTGGCCTCGATCATGACGCCAACGTGACCCCCTGGGTCAGGGCCGCCGCATCGGCCGGCGCCGAGGTCGTCTTCGCCGACGTCAATCGGGATGCGACCCTCGATCTCGATCACATGGTGTCGTTGATCGACGAGCGGACTCGCCTGGTTGCGTTGACGGCGTGTTCTAACGCCTTCGGGTCGCTGGTCGAGCTGAATCGAGTGACCGCTGCCGCCCGCCAGGTTGGCGCCCTCACCTATGTCGATGCGGTGCACTTTGCCCCGCATCGCTTCATCGACGTGAACGCCATCGGCTGTGACTTCCTGGTGGCGTCCTCCTACAAGTTCTTCGGGCCCCATCTCGGGGTTCTATGGGGGAGGCGCCACCATCTCGAAAGACTTCCCGCTTTCAAGGTCCGCCCCGCTCCCGACCTCGGTCCCGCCCGGTGGGAAACCGGCACGCCACCGTTCGAACTGCTGGCCGGCTTCGGGGCGGCGGTCGACTATCTGGCCTCGCTCGGGTGGGGTGGCGACCGGCGCGGCGCCCTCGAGGCAGCATTCCGGGAGATCGCCGCCTACGAGGCCACCCTTGGACAGCGGTTCCTCGCCGGGCTACCCGAGGGTGTCCGGGTTGTAGGTCTCAACACAACCGATGGCCGGGTTCCGACTTTTTCGGTCGAAGTCGATGGCCTTACCGCGGCTGAAGTCTCCAAACGTTTGGGTGATCGCCGGGTCGCGGTTTGGGCCGGGCACTATTACGCCGTCGAGCCCATGCAGAGACTGGGTTATCTGGACAAGGGAGGTCTCACCCGCATCGGTTTTCTGCACATCAACACCCACGGTGAGGTGGACGCGGTGTTGTCAGCGTTGGCCAGCCTCCAGTGAATTCGAGCCTCCTGATCTGAATCTTGACATGGCCGTTGCAGAGCCTTAGGTCGACCGCAGCCTTTGGATCCGCTTTCCACTGCTCTCCTTACACTCGTTCCTCATGAGTTATGGCCGTTCCTTATGAGTTATGGATTTGCCACCCGCGCCATCCACGCCGGACAGCGCCCTGACCCGGAGACCGGAGCCAGGGCCATGCCCATCTACGCGACGACCTCGTTCGTGTTCGAAGATGCCCAGACCGCGGCCGATCTCTTTGCGCTCCAGACCTACGGCAACATCTACACCCGGATCGGCAATCCCACCAACGCCGCCTTCGAAGAGAGGATGGCTTCCCTGGAAGGCGGAATAGGGGCGCTAGCGACCGGTTCCGGACAGGCGGCGCAACTCATCGCCATCCTCACCCTCTGCCAAGCCGGCGACGAAATCGTGGCCGCTCGAAATCTCTACGGAGGCACCTACACCCAGCTCGACGTGACCCTGCGACGGCTGGGTATCAACGTCACCTTCGTCGATCCGACCCCCGAGGCGATCGCCGCCGCTATCACTCCCAAGACGAAACTCGTATATGGAGAGACGATCGGCAATCCGCGGGCAGAGATATTCGACCTGGAGGGTGCATCCACGATCGCCCACGAGCACGGCATCCCCCTGGTCATCGACAACACGTTCGCCACGCCCTACCTGTGCCGGCCCATTGAATGGGGAGCTGACATCGTGGTCCACTCGGCGACCAAGTTCATCGGCGGCCACGGGGTCGTCATCGCCGGCGTCATTGTCGAGTCGGGGCGTTTTCACTGGGACAACGGCAATTTCCCGCTGATGACGGAGCCCTCGCCGGCCTATCACGGACTCAAGTTCTGGGAGAACTTCCGGGAGTACGCCTTTCTGACCAAGGCCCGCACCGAGCTACTTCGTGACGTCGGGGCGGCATTGTCACCGTTCAATTCGTTCCTCTTGTTGCTCGGGCTCGAGACCTTGCCCTTGCGAATGCAGCGTCATGTCGAGAACGCCCGGGCCGTGGCCGAGTTCCTGTCCTCCCATCCGGCGGTTGGGTGGTCCAGCTACCCCGCGGCGGATGCGCCCCTGGTTCAAAAGTACGTTCCAAAAGGTCCCGGGGCAGTGTTTACCTTCGGTGTCAACGGTGGCTACGAAGCGGGAAAGCGGTTCATCGAGAAGGTCGAACTCGCATCTCATCTGGCCAACGTCGGTGATGCCAAGACCCTGGTGATCCATCCCGCCTCCACCACCCACCAACAGGTCCCGCTCGAGGAGCGAAGGGCGTCGGGAGTCAGCGACGAAATGATCAGGATCTCGGTAGGAATCGAAGACGTTGAGGACATCATCGCCGACCTCGATCGTGCCCTCGTTAATGATGAAATGGGAGGTAGCTGATTACGCCAATACTTGAAGAAGCTGGCCTCGAAGAAGCCGGTCCCCTGGAGCGACTGGCGATTCTGCGCGAGGCAAAGACCGTGGCGCTGGTGGGGGTCTCGCCCAACCCGCTGCGATCGTCCAATTTCGTCGCCACCTACCTCACCCGGACCTCTTACACCATGTGGCCGGTCAATCCTCATGCAGACGAGGTGCTCGGTCTCAAGAGTTACCCCTCCCTGGCCGACCTCCCCGGCCCGCCCGACATCGTCGACTGCTTCCGGAAGGCATCAGAGTTACCTCAGGTGGTCGAAGAGGCGATTGCAGTCGGAGCCAAGGTGGTCTGGTTCCAGCTCGGCCTCCGCAACGACGAGGCGGCGGCGATGGCCGTTGCAGCTGGGCTCAAGGTCGTGCAGGATCGCTGTCTGAAGGTCGAGCATGCCCGCTTCGCCGGTGGCCTCCACCTGGCCGGCTTCGACACCGGCCTGATCTCCTCCAAACGGCGACGCCCGGTCTAGCCCCGAAAAGAAGAAGCGGCTGTGAAGGAAAACGCAC
>CAZPIZ010000088.1:0-7838 GCA_964586615.1 uncultured Acidimicrobiaceae bacterium
TCACGGTCTCCGGAAGTCTCCCGGGACCCGGGCAACCATCACATCGCACGGCATGGCCTCTAGGACCCCGTCGGCGACTGTGCCGAGGAGGATCATCTTGGTGGCGCCGGCGCCACGGTTGGCCACCACCACCAGGTCGACTCCCCTTCTCCGGACTACCTCGTCGATGGCCGTCTGTGGGGGCCCGTCCACCACCAGCGGCTTCACCCTGCCCGGCCACTCAGCCACGAACTCTTCCATGCGCTCGGCCGCTCGGCGCAAGCGGCTGCCGCGGGCGGCGACCACCTCGACGTCGAACAACCCGGCGTCGGCCAGCGCCGGGTCCCAGCGAGCCGGGAGCGAGAAAGTGGCGGTCACCTCGGCGTCGGGGAACCACTCGAGCGCCGCCTCCACTGCCTTCATGGAATGTGGTGAGAAATCGACCGCCGCCAGCACCTTGCGATAGCCCGACCTCGGCTGTCGGCGGACCACGAGAACATCCCCGGTTGACATGATCGCCACACGGCGAGCCATCGGGCCACATCTTTCGACATCGACTGCCGACGTCCCGACTACCACCATCGAGGCCCGCTTGGCTTCACGGACCAGCTCCCAGCCGATGGAGCCACGGAGCGTTTCGTGAGTGACCGGGACCGTGGTCCGCCCCTGACACCAGGCGGCTACTTCCTCGAGATGCTTGCGATGCTGATCCAGCAGCAACTTGCCGAGGCCGTCATCGAGAAACGCTTCGGCGGCCGATTCATTGACCGAGACCAAATGCAGTGGCAGCCCGCGTTGCTCAGCCAGCATGCGGCCGCGATCCGCCACCCGCCGACCGATCGGAGTCAAGTCGATACCGGCCACCACCGGGCCGCTCACGTTTCCACCCTCCAAGGCCATCGGGACTCTACCCCGGCCCAAGAGCCCCTTTTCTGGCCCACAATTGCTCTTTGATTGGGGATCGACATCAGGGGAGCAGAACTACGCGCCAAAACGGGAAGGGTCCCAGGGGCTGGGTGCTACAAGTGCCTCCGGCAGCCTCTCCAGGTACGCGTCACGAGACATCCCCACCGCCCCCAATGTCGCCAGGTGGGATGTAAGCCACTGGACGTCAAGAAGGTTGTGCTCCACCCGGGAGAGCTGGCCGACAAGATGGACCAGGGCGACCTTGGAGGCGTCACGCTGGCGGCTGAACATCGACTCTCCGGCGAATAAAGCCCCGATAGAGACACCGTACAGGCCTCCAGCCAGATTCCCCTCGTCATCCCAGGACTCGACCGAGTGCAGCCACCCGAGCCTGAACAACTCCATGTAGGCGTCTTTGATGTCAGTTGTGATCCAACCGTGAGGGCGAGCCGGGTCGGCGCAACCATCGATAACGCCCTCGGGGTCGAGATCGAAGCTCACATGAAACCGCCGAAGTGACCGGCGGAGAGATCGGCTGATCTGGAGGCGACCCGGCGGTATCACCCCACGCTCGGTCGGCGACCACCAGGCAAGGGTCCCATCCGGAAGGTGCATCGGGAAAATACCCTTTCGGTAGCCCGACAGGATGGTGCCTGCCGCCAGATCCCCACCGACCGCGACGAGGTCGTCGGGGCCGGCCGTCCTCGGGTCGGGAAGGCGAAACAAGCTGGGGGCGGGTTCGACGGGCAGGCACGCACCTTTCAGCAGAGTGGCGACGCTACCCCTGCCTAGCCTCCTGTGGCGCTGGGTAGCCTCCTCTGGCGCTGGGTAGCCTCCTTTGGCGATCAAGGAGCGGCGATCACCACCCACGAGGTCTTCAACCAGCCTCCCCCACTCAACGACTACGACCTGGCGGCAGCAGAACCCACCCTCATCGAGGCGCTCAACCGCGATGGAGGAGGCTGGGCAATGGGGGAGGTCACCGAATTCGGGCGACGCCTCGCCTCGGCCGAGGTGTACGAATGGGGCTTTCTCGCCAACCGCAACACCCCCGAGCTTCGCACTCATGACCGTTACGGCAACCGGGTCGATCTGGTCGAGTTCCACCCCGCCTGGCACAAGCTTCTCTCGCTTTCCGTCGGTCACGGCCTCCATTCTCTGCCCTGGGAGTCTTCCCAACCCAAGGCCGGCCACCTCGTCAGGACCTCGTTGACTTTTCTCGCCAGCCAGATCGAGTCCGGGCACTTCTGTCCGATCTCGATGACCTACGCCGTGCTGCCCGCACTGCGCCATCAACCCGATCTCGCCGCCCTCTGGGAGCCCACGGTTCTGTCGCGCTCATATGACCCCAGCTTTCGACCGGCGTCTCAGAAGACCGGGCTACTGATGGGGATGGGCATGACCGAGAAACAAGGCGGATCCGACGTCAAGGCCGCCACCACCAGGGCCGTGCCGGCGGACGAGGGGTATGTGGTAACCGGTCACAAATGGTTCATGTCGGCGCCTACGAACGACGCCTTCCTGATCTTGGCCCAAGCCGCCGGCGGCCTTACCTGTTTCCTCCTTCCTCGCTTCCGGCCCGACGGATCGGTCAACGAAATCCGGATCCAGCGTCTCAAAGACAAGCTCGGCAATCGGTCCAACGCCTCGGCCGAGGTCGAGTTCGAACAGGCTTACGCCCGGCGGGTGGGTGAGGAAGGGCGGGGTGTAGCCACCATCATCGACATGGTCAACGGCACCAGGCTCGACTGCGTTACCGGATCCACCGCCTTGATGCGCCAGGCTCTCAGCCAGGCGATTCACCATTGCCGCTTCCGAAGGGTCTTCGGAGCAGCGCTCATCGACCAACCTGCCATGCTCAACGTTCTAGCGGATCTCGAGGTGGAAACCGAAGCCGCCGCTTTGCTCATGACCCGCCTGGCGACATCCTTCGATCGTTCACCAGACGACGAGCAAGAACGGTCCCTGCGCAGGATCGCCACCCCGCTGGCCAAGTTCTGGGTGACCAAACGCTGCTCCGAAGTGGTCCACGAAGCACTCGAGTGTCTTGGTGGCAACGGATACGTCGAAGAGACAATCCTTCCTCGTCTATTTCGTGAGTCGCCGCTCAACGCGATCTGGGAAGGTTCGGGCAATGTGATTGCCCTCGACGTGCTTCGAGCGGCCAAGACCAGCCCTGAAACGGTGGAGGCTCTGGCCAACGATCTGGCGTTGGGATTCGGCTTCGATCCCAGAATCGAGGCGGCGGCGACCTCAGCCATCGCCCTGCTTCGCAATCTCTCCTCCCCGGAGGCACAAGCCCGCCTTGTCGCAGAACGCCTGGCCACTGTCTGGCAAGCAAGTCTGTTGGCTCGCTTCGGCCGTCCCGAGGTAGCCGAAGCCTTCGTACGATCCCGGCTGTCAGCCGACGGCGGCCGAATCTACGGGACCCTTCCGGCCGATGCCGCTCTGCGCCAGATCGTGGAGCCCGCCATCCCCAGACTGAACGGTGACTGAGGCCGATGAATGTCGTCGTGATCGGCGGTGGGATCGCCGGCGTATCCGCTGCCTATCACCTCGCCCTTGGCGGCGCTGAGGTCACCCTTCTCGAACGAGAAGAAACCCTTGCCTTCCATTCGACCGGCCGCTCCGCGGCCCTCTACTTCGAGAACTATGGGGCCGAAGCAAACCGGCCACTGACCAGGGCCAGCCGTACTTTCTTCGACAATCCACCCGAGGGTCTGGTCGATCACCTGTTGCTGGCCAATCGAGGGGCGCTATGGGTGGGCAGGCCCGACCAGGTCGGCTCGCTTCGAGATCTCCTCGATGAAAGCGCCGACTCCGGCGGTTCCGCCCGATGGCTCGAACCCGATGAGGCGGTCGGCCGCGTACCGGTGTTGCGAGCCGACATGGTGGGCGGCGCGGTTTGGGAGCCGGAGGCCCTCGACCTGGATGTTGCGGCGATCCACCAGGGGTTTGTCCGGGGAATGCGGGCAGCGGGCGCCGCCCTCTTCACCCGCTCCCCTGTCTCGGCGTTGAGATACCGCGACGGTCGCTGGTTGATCAAGGCGGATGACCGCGAGCTCCAAGCAGACGTGATCGTCAACGCCGCCGGGGCCTGGTGTGATCGGTTGGGTGCGATGGCGGGAGCCATGACGATCGGACTGCGACCGATGCGGCGCACCGCTTTCATGGTGCCGGGCGATGGCGCCTGGTCCGGTTGGCCGTTGGTCAGCAACGCCGACAATGAGTTCTACTTTCGGCCGGACGGAAGCCAGCTCCTCTGCTCCCTGGCCGAAGAAACCCCAACCGACCCGTGCGATGCCCGTCCCGAACAAACAGACATCGCCCTCGCGATCGACCGGATCAACACCCACACGACCCTTGACGTTCGGGTCGTCCGATCGGCCTGGACCGGATTGCGATCCTTTGTCGCCGATAGGGCGATGGTGATCGGCTTTGATCCGGTCGCCCCCCGGTTCTTCTGGCTGGCCGGGCAGGGCGGGACCGGGATCCAGACCGCTCCCGCCGCCGGGGAGCTGACGGCCGCCCTCATCACAAACGGGGAGCCACCCCAACGACTCCTGGAACTGGGGGTGGATGTCGGGGCTTTGACTCCCACGCGGCTCCAATCGCCTCAATCTCGCTGATCGCCGGTGGTCTGGCGACGAACAATCTCCGCCATCTGCTCGAGAGGCAAGGCCTGGGCCGTTCTTCCCTTGAATCCGGTCATCGTCTCGGCTGCGCACAAGGCGTTGAGGATCGCCTCCTCGGTGGCATCGGCAACGGCTGCGAAGAGCTGGTCCAGCAGCTCGTGGGGAACCATCCGCAGCTCATATGGCGTCGTCTGGCCGGCCGCAAGGCTGTTGCCTGTGGCGAAGGAGAAGAAGATATCCCCGGAGCCGTTGTGGCCGATTCCGCCGACCCTTGCTAGCCCCACCGTGGCTCTGCGGGCGAGCCTCCGGCATTGATCCGACAACAATGGAGCGTCGGTGGCGACGATGACGATGATCGAGCCGTCACGCTCGTGCGCCGGCCAGGGTGCCGGCACCTGGTCGTAGGAGATGGCTCGCCCGACCGGAACCCCGTCAATCCTCAGGTCATGGCGGGATCCGTAGTTGGCCTGGACCAGGACACCGACGGTGTAGGTGTGCATGGCGAGGTCCACCACGCGGGACGAGGTTCCGATGCCGCCCTTGAATTCGTGGCAGATCATTCCGGTGCCACTGCCGACGTTTCCCTCTGCCACCTCACCCCCGGTGGCATTGGCGATGGCCGCCCGAACGTCGGATTCGGTCAGAACGAAGGAGTCGATGTCTGACAGCCACCCGTCGAAGGTCTCTGCCACCACCGGTAGATGGAACCCTTCAACTACTCCGGCCTCGACTCCATAGCGAACCAGAGTGTCTCGGACCAGACCGACCTGGTGGGTGTTGGTGAGACCGACCGGCGAACCGAGCAACCCTGACTCCTCGATCCATGGAATCCCGGTCATCTCGCCGTTTCCGTTGAACGAGTGCCAGCCGCAGAAGGCGAAGTTGGTCCAGATTTCGTTGTTGCGAGGCACGATCATCGTCACCCCGGTCCTCACCACCGCCGGAGTCTCGGCAATGACCGTCGCGTGCCCGACCAAAACCCCCTCGACGTCGGTTATGGCGTTGAATTGCCCGGTGGGCAGGCTGCCTATCGAGATGCCCAGATCCCGAAGCCTGGTCATTCGTCGTCTTCTTCATCCCAGGCTGGAGCGTTGTCCCATTGAACGTTTCGCTGCTCCACCCTCTCCAACGCCTGCGCCGCTTCCTCGCGGGAGTCGTAGGGGCCCAAACGAACTGCGGCCCGGCACCCTTTCTCCGGTTCGACGGTCTTATGGTCCAGGCAGAAGTACCAGCTTGTATCCAAACGATCGTGGGTCATCGGTGGATTTGGTAGGTTGGCACCGGAGCCAGCCTAGGTGCGGTTGCACAGGCCGGGGCAAAGGCGGAAGGAGGCCCTGTTGAGCGACGATAAACAACCTCGGGTGATCGTCACGAGCGACGGTGGCGGGAACCTCGGAATGATGGTGGCGGCCGTGATACTCGTGATCGGAATCGTTGCCGCTATCTGGTTCTTCAACCAGAGCGGGGCCGGAGAGGAGACGACCGACATCACCGTCGACCTCGAAACCGGGGAGGCCGACCCGGGGACCGAGACCACCATCGCCCCCTGAGGTTGTTGCGTTTGGCGCGGACTGTCGACGGTGGTTTCAGGCGACACCAGGGAAGCACGACTCCGCGCCAAAACACCGGGGGTGGGAAGACTCAGCCCTCCGATTGGTCGACCTGTAATGCGCAGGGTACGCCGGCCTCCGGACCGAACTGGGCGTACTGACCGTAGAAGCCGTCGATTGCGCCGCGGTCGTAGGAGGTCAGACGCAACAGATGGGTCCAGGCGGTGAGGACGATCGGGTCTTCCATGCCTTCTCTCGGAACCACGATCACATGGGTGGCGGCGTCACGGGCAAAGTTCTCGAGATCGCCGCGAGCATCGGCTGCGCTTTCGGGGTTGTAGTAGATGACGATCACGCCGTGTTCGAGGTCGTGGACCAGGTTGATGTCCGGCACCGCCTCGCGATAGATGCCACAGGCTGCGGCGGCCACCGCGTGGGGTCCGCTGGTTGGCGGGTCGGAGTTGTAGTCGGGAACCGGGTCCGTCGTGTCGATGTGAACCTGGCCCTGATCGGGAAAAGTCTCCACGTTTGCAAGCGCCTCGGGAGCCGGGCGGGTGACAAAGAACACGATGGCGCCGACCAGGACGATGGCGATGCCCACACCAATGGTCAGTCGACGGGTGCGCAGGGATCGAGCAGCTGCCAGCCGACGCGTTTCCGCTTCGGCGACTCTGTTGTCGACGGTCTTTCTGCTTCCGGTACGGGACATGAACCGCTGGGTCCTTTCGGGGCGTGCGTTTCCAAGGGTCGAACGTGGAGGGCTCAATGGTAAGCCAACCGGCGCTTTCTGCCAGTCGAAGGAGGTGGATCGGCTTGTTGTTTGAGGGTGGTCGGGCCGGTTCCAACAGGGCGAACCGCTTCACAAAGAACAGCAATCCGACCCGTTGGCGGATCCGAACCATCCGGCAACGCCGGACAAGAACCATGACGATCGCCATGACCACCAGGCCCCGATTCGGGCCCGACCCCGAAACAACTTTCCCGTGGCGGTTACCGTTGAAGACCGTGACCCCAGATACCGGCCCCTCCCCCGGTCGCCCCGAGAACGCTCAACTCGATGCCGTTCTGATGGCCGTGGCAAGAGGTGACCGCAACTCCTTTGCGAATCTCTACGACTCAGTGATACCGGCCGTATTCGGTCTGATCCGGAGGATCGTTAGAGACCCGTCTCAAAGCGAGGAAGTGACCCAGGAAGTGATGCTCGAGGTCTGGAGGACCGCCCCCAGGTACGACCCGGCCCTGGGCAGTGCAATCGGATGGATTCTGACGATCGCCCGCCGCCGCGCCATCGACCGGGTGAGAAGCGAACAGGCTTCCCGAGATCGGGTTGCAAAGGTGGCCCCCGGCCAGATCGAACGCGAGCATGATCACGTCGCTGAGGAAGCCATCCGGTCGTCGGATCGAAGCGCGGTCTCGCAGGCGCTGACCGCCCTCGGGAGGCTGCAACGAGAAGCTATCGAACTGGCTTTCTATGGCGGCCTCACCCAATCAGAGATAGCCGGTCGCCTCGGCGTGCCTCTTGGCACCATCAAGACCCGAATCCGGGATGGCATGCTTCGGCTCCAGGAAACGTTGAGTACAAGCAGATGAATGACGACATCCACGACCTGGTCACCGGCTACGTCCTCAACGAACTGTCCGATGGCGAATCGGCAGCCTTCCGGGCACATCTGGAGGCATGCCATGAGTGCCGGGTCGAGTTCGAAAGCCTACGCCAGGTGGCTGTCGAACTTGCGTTAGAGCAGGCCGATCAGCCCCCCCACCACCT
>CAZPIZ010000089.1:0-4973 GCA_964586615.1 uncultured Acidimicrobiaceae bacterium
GGGCGTGGTGGTCGTTGTGGTGGTGGTGCTCGGATCGACCGTGGTAGTCGTGGTTCCGGTCGTAGTGGTGGTGTTCAGATCGACGATGGTGGTCGTGGTGCTGAGCTCCGGTACCAGGGGAATCGGTGGGGCGGTCTCGGCAGGTGCTGATGTTGCCGGGACCGGCGGAAACAGGTCGGCCAGAGTCGTTGGCCGGCAAGCAGCTTGAGCGGGCGCCACCGCCACGGTGGAAAAGAAGGCGGCGCAGGCCAAGAAAAGCGTGGTGACTCGCTTTCTCATGGGCTCCGGCAGGCTACCCGGTCGGGTCAGACCGGGACAAGGCCCAATCGTCTTCGGGGATCAGCGCAGAAGGGCCGTCGCCACCGCCAGGAACCCGGCGAAGCCCATGAGGTCGGTAACCGTGGTCAGGAAGAGGTTCGAACCCAGGGCGGGGTCGAAACCGAGCCTCCTCAGGGCAAGAGGAATCCCAGAACCGGCCGCTCCGGCTATGACAAGATTGACCATGGCGGCTATGGCCATGGCGAGGCCGATCCTGAGGGGATTGAGCCCTCCCCGCAATTCCTGCATGACGAACCCCAGGATCCCGGCCAGGAAGGCGATTGCCACTCCGTTGATTGCTCCGATGGTCGTCTCGCGGGCGACGACCCGGGTGGTCCCCGATGCGGGGATTTCATCGGCAGCCAGACCACGGATCACGACGGCAAGGCTCTGGGCTCCGGCGTCACCGCCGATCCTCGCCACGAGTGGCATCAAGGCGGCGAGCACCACGAACTCATCGAGTACCTCGTTGAATTGACTGACAGCCCACACCACCGAAGATGAGATGACCACGTCGAACGCGATCCACGGAAGGCGGGCCTTTACCGACTTCGAGACCGGCGAACGCACCGATTCCGAGATCCCAGCACCCATGGCGGCTGCGAAGTCCTCGCTGGCTTCCTCCTGGATCGATTCGATCGCAACGTCGTTGGGGACGACCCCGAAAAGCACGCCATCCTGGTCGACCACGGGTATCGCCAGCAGGTGGTATTGCTGGATGAGATCGTTGACCTCTTCCCGATCGGCGTCGACCCGAACGGCGATGGGATCGTGCACCATCACGTCTTCCAGACCCGCTCCGGGGCGGCTAAAGACCAGATCACGGAACGAGACGACGCCTTCGAGCCGGCCATTGTCACCGACCACGTACACATACGAGAGGTCTTCCAGTTCCTCATGGAGGTGGCGGATTCGTTCGATGGCCTCACCTACAGTTAGGCCAATCGGAAGCCGGGCGATGTCCGTGGCCATGAGGCCGCCGGCCGAGTCAGGCGGATAGGCCAGCAGCCGACGAACTTCGGCGGCCGACTCGTCGGTAAGCATCCCAAGCAGCGACTTGGCTCCTTCTTCGTCAACCTCACCAAGGATGTCCGCCGCGTCCTCGGGGTTCATTTCCTCGAGCAGGGCGGCGGCATCAGCAGCCGGAAGCGCCTCGAGCAGATCGGCCGCCACCTCGGGCTGCAACTCGGCGAGGATGTCGGCCGCCTCGGCCGGGTCGAGGTCTCCGATCAGCTCGGTGAGAGCCTCCTCATCAAGTTCTTCGAGGATGGCGGCGGCTGCGCCTGGGGCTGCCTCGGCCAGCGCTTCCCACTCTTCGCCGTGGGCATCGAGGTATTCCTCGACCGCTTCCGGTTGGCGGCGTGCCTGAACCAATAGCTGACGGGCGAGTTGGCGGGGGCTACGAAGTCGGAGTTTCACCAGAGCCCCTTCCGGTAAGGAAACCCAGCGTACCTCTCTTGGTTCTTTCCCCCGTCATGCTTTCCGAAAAGGCTCGTCGGGGGAAGAACCAGGACCAGGGGTCAATCCCGGAAGGGTCGGACCTCTTGAATGGTCAGGATGAAGGTGCCGCCCGGTGCCTCATAGCTGACCTCTTCGCCGGCGGAGGCGCCCAACAAGGCCTGACCAAGCGGGGAGGACGGTGAAGCCAACAGATAGCCCGGCAACTTGTTCTCGGGAATGGCCACGAAATACTCCATCTCGTCACCATCAGAATCGACCACGGTCACCACCGAGCCGATCCCGACTTTGCCGTCGTCGGTGGCTTCACGGACCACCGCAAAAGCCAGAATCGCATCGACTTGACGGATCCGGGCCTCCATCAGGCCCTGGTCGTTTTTGGCAGAGTCGTAATCACCGTTCTCACGCAGATCGCCGTGAGCGCGGGCTTCAGCCAGGCGGATCTCCATCAGCCTGCGGCCTTCCGTCTTCAGTTCTTCCAGCTCCGCCGTCAGCTTTTCGAAGGCCGCCGGGGTAAGCCAAGTGCTCTGCTGGGTCATGGATTGCTAAAGGATAGAAGGTGTCAGGAGCCAAGTCTCAAGTCCCTGGCCTCGTGGTTCTCCCTTGGGCTAACCCACCGCCTGGGTGATGGCCTTGAGTTCTCGTTTGAGTTCGTTCACCTCGTCGCGGAGACGAGCCGCGTACTCGAAACGGAGCCCCTTGGCTGCTTCATGCATCTCTTCCTCGAGCGACATGATCAGCCGAACCAGGTCGTCGCCGTCGAGGTTTAGCGGCTGTCGGGAGGTCAGCTCCTTGCGCCGCCGATCACCCGCGGGTACCTCGCTCGAGACCAATTCGAGGATGTCGGAGACCTTCTTGCGGATGGTCTGGGGGTCGATCCCATGTTCCTGGTTGTAGCGATACTGGAGGCCTCGCCGCCGGTTGGTCTCGTTTATGGCTCGCTGCATCGAGTCGGTGACCTTGTCGGCGTACATGATGACCTGGCCGTCAACGTTGCGAGCAGCTCGTCCGATGATCTGAATCAGAGAGGTCGCGGAGCGGAGGAAGCCTTCCTTGTCGGCGTCGAGAATCGCCACCAGTGATACTTCTGGAAGGTCGAGGCCTTCTCGAAGAAGGTTGATGCCAACCAGGACATCGAACTCACCGAGCCGGAGTTCGCGCAGAATCGCCACCCTTTCCAGAGTGTCGATCTCGGAGTGGAGGTACCTGGCCCTCACTCCCATTTCCAGGAGGTAGTCGGTCAGGTCCTCGGCCATCTTCTTTGTGAGCGTTGTGACCAGAACTCGCTGATCGCCTGCGGCCCGGAGCCGGATCTCGTGGAGGAGGTCGTCGATTTGCCCGCGGGTGGGTCGGACCACGACCTCGGGATCCACCAGCCCCGTCGGCCGGACGACTTGCTCGACCACCTGGGTCGACTTGGAAAGCTCGAACGCCGAGGGCGTCGCCGAAAGAAACACAATCTGATTGGCCTTGTCCAACCACTCGTCGAACCGCAAGGGCCGGTTGTCCATCGCCGATGGCAGACGGAATCCATGCTCGACCAGCATCGTCTTTCTGCTGTGATCGCCTTCGAACTGGCCCCCGATCTGGGGGACGGTTACGTGGGATTCGTCGATGATGGTGAGGTAGTTGTCGGGGAAGTAGTCGAGCAGTGTGTAGGGGGCTTCTCCCGGTTGACGACCGTCGAGGAATCGGGAGTAATTCTCGATACCGGTGCAGAACCCGACCTCCCGCATCATCTCCAGGTCATAGGCGGTGCGCATTCGTAGCCGCTGGGCTTCGAGCATCTTGGACTGCGATTCGAGTTGGGCCAGCCGCTGGGCGAGTTCTTCCTCGATCTGGGCAGTGGCCTTGACCATGCGCTCGCGCTCGGTGACGTAGTGGGTGGCGGGGAAGACGAATACCTCAGAGAGCTCTTCGATCACCTCACCGGTAACCGGGTTCATCCGGAGGATCTTTTCAACGGTGTCACCGAAGTAGGAGAAACGGATCACGGTCGCCTCGTACGAAGGCATCACCTCGAGTGTGTCGCCTCGTACGCGGAACTTGCCGCGGATGAGGTTGACCTCATTGCGCTCGTACCCGATGTCGATGAGCCGGCGGACGGCATCCTTCATCGGGTATTCGACATCGCGAAACAGCCGGAGCAGCTGCCCTTCGTACTGTTCGGGCGAGCCCAATCCGTAGATACAAGAAACCGAGGCGACGATGATGACGTCGTCTCGTACCAACAGCGCCGAGGTGGCGGCATGGCGAAGGCGGTCGATCTCGTCGTTGACCGTGGCATCCTTCTCGATATACGTGTCGGTCTGGGGGAGGTAGGCCTCGGGCTGGTAGTAGTCGTAGTAGGAGACGAAGTACTCCACCCGGTTTTCGGGGAAGAACTGCCTGAACTCGTTGGCTAACTGGGCGGCGAGAGCCTTGTTCGGAGCAATGACGATGGTCGGCCGCTGGACGGCTTCGATGGTCCAGGCCATCGTGGCCGACTTTCCCGATCCGGTGATACCAAGCAGGGTTTGGAACTTGTCGCCTCGATTGATCCCCTCGGCCAGGGAGGCTATGGCCTTGGGCTGATCTCCGGCAGGCTGAAACTCGGAATGGATCTTGAACAGGGGCACCGGTGGAATTGTACGGGCGTGCTGGGACAAGATTCCCTGAGTAGGCGTGAGGCATCGTCTGGATTCAGGCCGGCGTCCGTCGATGTCTTTTGAGCTCCGTCCAATTAAGGGGAACGGGGCTAGTTCTGAAGGGCGAAGAAGGCCACCCGCTGCCAGCGGCCCGACCACCACTTGACATGAGCCTTGCCAAGGTAAGTCCCGTCCCCAATCTGAACCAACTCATCGAGCACCCGGCGGATCAAACCTGGATTCTCTGCCAGGTCGTAGTCGATCTTCATAACATTCCGATCCGGATCCTCCCGACCCGGGCCCAGATAGGTGCGGAAGGCAAAGCCCCGATAGTTCTGCGGACCATCACCCACGAAGTGGTTGTAGAACGGATTGAAGACCCGAGCCAGCCTCAGGGAGTCACGAGAGAAGATGTTGTCGCCGCGGGCATGGACTGGATCGAAGGTCTTTCCCTTCCACGGCAACCAGTTCGAAGTGAGACGGGTCAGCAGATCTGTCAACCCGGGGGCTATGTCCAACGCCACGAGCTCCCCATGCATTCGGCCGGCCAAACCCTCCGGAGCATCGCCA
>CAZPIZ010000089.1:5073-7636 GCA_964586615.1 uncultured Acidimicrobiaceae bacterium
GGGGTTCGCTTGGTTCTTGCTGCTCTGTGGATACCGGTACTCGGAAATGGCTTTCACGGACCGATAGTTGTAGGAATGCACAATTTTCTCCTCGGGACATGTCGGACGCGATGGACCGACAAACGGTTTTTGTGAGAAACGACCGGCTTGGTCAGCCGAGGAGAAGTTCCCCGGCGGCGGGCAGGCCGGTGGTGCCCGCGGTGATGACGCTGAATCGCGTCATACCTGTGTGGGTCAACTTGACCATTTGGGCACCTCCTTTCGTGCTGCTCGTCGTCTTCGGGTACTTGCGGACATCAAGTTACGCGATGAGTCCGAGGCCAGTCAAGGTAATTAACGAGCGTGTTGGCGGGACCAATCAGCGATGATCTGATGAATGCGATCGACCCCGTCGGTGAGCGCGGCTGGGCCAGGCTGGAGGATGATCGCCGAGTCGATCTCATGAAGCTGCCCTGTAGCGACGGCGGGAACCCCTCCCCATCCGGAGCGCTCGGGCACCGTGTCCGGGAGGAACTTCTTTCCGCACCACGAGGCCATCATCAAATCCGGTCTGCGGTCTACCACCTGTTGGGGATCGGCGAGAATCCGTCCGGTTGCCAGGGCGCTTGCGGCCTTGTCGGCGAACACGTCAATCCCTCCGGCCAGGGTCACAAGTTCGGACACCCATCTGATTCCGGTGATGAGCGGATCGTTCCACTCTTCGAAGTAGACCCGAGGTCGGGCGTGCAACGTCGCTGCAGCATGCTTGATTTGTTCCAGATGCTGCTCGAGGGACGAGGCGTAGGAATCTGCCGCGTCGGCGGCGCCCACCATGCCGCCCAACCGGCGCACATACCCCAGGATGCCTTCGACGCTTCTGTGGTTGCTGATCCAGACCTCCACACCGGCCGATATGAGTTGGCGGGCGATGTCGGCCTGGATATCGGAGAACCCGACGACCAGATCCGGTTCGAGCTCCAGGATCTTGTCGATACGGGCACTGGTGAAAGCGGAGACCTTGGGTTTCTCTCTTCTTGCCCGCGCCGGTCGAACGGTGAATTGAGAGATGCCGACGATGCGGTGTTCTTGACCAAGGGCGTAAAGAACCTCGGTGGGCTCTTCTGTCAGACAAACGATCCGGTTGGGAAATCGCTCCAATTGCGCTACTTCTTGCGGATCAGCGTTAGCCCATCCCCGATTGGAAGGATCAAAGTTTCGACCCGATCATCGCTCGCCACCGTTTCGTTGAAGGCCCGTATGGCCTCGGTGTCCGGAGTGTGATCGGCTGGGTCGATTAACCGGCCCGACCAAAGGGTGTTGTCGACACC
The DNA here is from genome assembly GCA_964586615.1 of uncultured Acidimicrobiaceae bacterium. Classification (GTDB taxonomy): domain Bacteria; phylum Actinomycetota; class Acidimicrobiia; order Spongiisociales; family ZC4RG35; genus DATEEG01. The sequence continues at coordinate 6,381 of CAZPIZ010000089.1, forward strand.
GATCAGCCCGCCTCCTTCGAGTCGGGCCATGGACAGCTCGAAGTAGGTGGGGTAGTTGCCCTTGTCGGCATCGATGAAGACGAAGTCGAACATCTCATCACTCCCCATGCGCTGCATTGACTCCACCGCGGACCCAAGTCTCAGGTCGATCACGTCATCGAACCCGGCTTCTGCCCAGTACCGGCGGGCGACGGAGGTGAACTCTTCGCTGATGTCGAGGCACACCACCCGCTCTGCGCCCCCGTAAGCCATCATTAGGGACGAGAAGCCGGTGAAGGTGCCGATCTCAAGTATCCGGCGGGACCGGGTGACGCTGACCAGAAGCTTCAGGAAGAGACCCTGCTCCGGGCTTATCTGCATGCGGGCGATATCCCCCAGGGCGGCGGTTTCCTCGATGAGCCGGGCGGCCGCCAGGGGCAAAGGTGAAGAGTGGTCGAGCAGGTAGCGGGCGAGCTCGGGCGTGAGGGGCAGGGTGCTGGACGACATCAGAGGTCCGCCAGCTGGCTCATGAGGTCGGCAAGAACCGCAGGGTCCTGCTCCCCGCTCAGCCTGAGTGCGACCTGCCCTGCCGGGTCGATCAACACGTAGTACGGAAAAGCGCCCTGCCCGAACCACTGATAGGCGGTGCTCTCAGGATCGTCAACGATCACCGGGATGGTCCATCCTTCCCGCTCGAACCACGAAGATGGCGGCCAGTTGGGCTGTGACGGGCTGTAGCTTGTGGTGACCGAATAGAAGTCGACGGTGTCGGGGAAACCGATCTCCTCGGCGTAAGTCTGCACCACCGGAACCTCTCGCTGACAGTGGGGGCACCAGTGCGCCAGGAACAGGATCACTTTGGGGCGACCATCGTCGGTGATGGCGATCTCCTGTCCATCGAAGTCCTGACCGGTGAGATCGGGAGCGGTCAGACCGATCGCTGAATCGGAGGCCGGGTCACCGGCGAAAACCGGGAGCGAGTCCCCGGTGACAGTGACTGCCGCGTCCACGGGCATGCCGTCAGCATCTTCATTGCCCTTAGGGAGCAGGATCGCCGTCGCCAGGGCGACCAACACCACGAAGGCGAGGCCGGCGTAGACGCCGGTTCGGCGGGCAGTTTTGCTGGTGGTCTTGGTCATATGTCCTGTTAATGGGTCGTTCGAGTGACGACTTTGGTTCCCGGGCGCCGCCAACGATTCGGCTGGCAACAAGATAGGACCCGTCTCGGGCTAGGTCCTCCGCGGGCAAATCACCGGCGTGCCGTCAACCGGCCGATC
>CAZPIZ010000090.1:0-7608 GCA_964586615.1 uncultured Acidimicrobiaceae bacterium
ACTCGGCGGCCTTCCATTCGGCGGACTCTGAGCACCCAGCCGTCGTATTCGATCCGGTCGCCTCGACGGGGGATCCGCCCCAGGCGGTCCATGACGAAGCCACCTACGGTCTCGTACTCGCCCTCGGGAAGCTTGATTCCGACCTGGTGGCGGAGTTGGTCGGGTCGGGTCGACCCGGGGACATAGAACCAGTCGGCCTCCCCGATCCTCCGGACCGATACCTCCCCCTCGTCGTACTCGTCGCGGATCTCACCGACCAGCTCCTCGACGATGTCCTCGAGGCTGAGCAAGCCTGCGGCCCCACCGTGTTCGTCGATGATCAGAGCCAGATGGCGGCCGGTCTGCTGCATCTCGGCGAGAAGCGGCCTCACCGGAGCCGACTCGGGGGCAACCATCAACTGTCTGATCAGGTCCGGATCGAACGGTTCGTTGTACCTGTCATCGGGGATCGAGAGCAGGTCTTTGGCATGGAGGAAACCAACGATGTCGTCGATGTCCACTTGGTAGATCGGTATTCGCGAGAATCCTTCCTCGGTCACAACCCGTTCGAGATCGGCTGGAGTGGCGGATACCGGAAGGGCGACGATGTCGGGCCGGGGAACCATCACCTCGGAAGCGGCTCGCTCCGAGAAGAGGATCGCCCCGGCCAAAAGCCTGCTGGCAAACTCCTCGATCACACCTTCCTGGCGCCCGGCGGCAATGATCGTCGCCAGGTCCTCGGCGGTATGGACCGTCTCGAGCTCGTCGCGGGGCTCGACTCCGAAGACTCTGAGGCTGACGTTGGCGATTCGATTGAGCACGAAGACCAGAGGTCGGAAGATGGTCATGTAGGCGCGCCAGGGAATGCCGAGCCATACCGCCAGCCGCTCAGGCGTGGCGATGGCAACGTTCTTGGGCGCCATTTCTCCGACGACCATGTGCAAGAAGACCACGACGAGGATGGCAATGACGAGGGCGATTGAATGAAGGAGGCTCGAAGGGATCGGCACCCATCCCAAGAACAGCTCGAGAAGTCGGGCCACCGAAGGTTCGGCGACGAACCCGAGCAGGAGGGTCGCCACCGTGATACCGACCTGGGCCCCGGCCAGGGTGTTGGAGAGTTCCTTCATCGCCCCCAGGGCGGCCTTGGCGGGCCGGGTCCCGATCTTCTCGATGACATCTTTGCGGGCGACGGTAAAGGCGAACTCGGCCGCCACGAAAAACCCGTTGGCGATCAGAAGGATCACCATCCACATCAGAGCCCCGAAATTCACGGCGCCTCCTCCGGGATGGTGACGGTGACCCGATCGATCCGGCGGCCGTCCATCTCGAGCACCTCGAAAACCCAGCCGTTGTAGGTGACGTGATCACCCGGTTGGGGAAAGCGGCCGAGCTGTGAGATGAGGAAGCCTCCGAGGGTCTCGAAGTGCCCATCGGGGAGCACTAGACCGAACTCTTCTTCGAGATCGTGGCGGTTGATCAGGCCGGAGACCTCTCGTCGATTACCCGCCTCCGGCATGGACCCGTTTGTTTCGACCGGAACGTCGTGTTCATCGGCGATCTCGCCCAGGATTTCTTCCAGTAGGTCCTCGATGGTGACGATCCCGGCCGTGCCTCCGTATTCGTCCACCACCATCGCCAGGGCCCGGCTCTGGCGTTGCATGTCGATCAGTAGCTGGTCGAGCGGCCGGGAATCGGGGACGATGAGGGCGGGTTTGGCGATTTGGCCGACAGGTGTGATCGAGCGCCGCTCCGGGGGAACCTTGAATGAGTCCTTGACGTGGACCACCCCCACCACTTCGTCGAAGTCTTCGCCGTGTACGGGGAATCTTGAGTGACCGGTCTCACGGGCCAGCCGACGGAGATCGGAAACCGAGTCGTGGCGGGACAGCGAGTCGACCGCAACCCGGGGGACCATCACGTCGGCAGCCACCTTCTCGGTAAACGAGATTGCGCGGGTGAGGAGGGAGAGCTCGGCGTCGTCAAGCTCACCCTTCTTGCCCGACGAACGGATCATGAGCTCGAGCTCTTCGAGCGAGCGCACACCGGCAAGCTCTTCACGCGGCTCGATACCGACCCGTCGGACCGTCCAGTTGGCCGACTGGTTGAGGAAGAGGATGATCGGTCGGAGGAGCCTGTTCAGCCAGGACATCGGAATTGCCACGTAGACGGCGGTGGCGTATGGCTTGGCGAGGGCGATGTTCTTGGGGACCAGCTCTCCAACCAGCATCGAGGCTACGTTGGCCACGAACAGCGCCAAGCCGACCTTGACCGCAGGGTTGTCGGTCACCCCGGCCCATCCGATCTGGGAGAGGACGGGGTCGAATAGGTCGGCCAGGGCAGGTTCGGCGATGGCGCCGGTGAGCAGGGACGTGACGGTGATGCCGAGCTGGGCCCCGGACAGCTCGAAGGAGAGCTGGTGCAGGCTTCGATCGACCTTGACTGCCCGTCGATCCCCTTCACCGGCAAGACGCTTCACCCGACTGCGATCCACCGCAACCAGCGCGAACTCGCCAGCGACGAAGAAGGCAGTAAGAAGAACGAGTATCGCTACGGCTAGAAGGCCGGCGCCTGTACTAATTGATCTGCTCGCGAACGGGCACGGTGGCGAGAAAGACTAGTGCCAAGTGCCAAGTGCCTGGTTGTTACCCGCACCGGCACTCCTAACTCGGCACTTATCACCCGGCTTTATTGAGGGCGTTGGCGAACGCCTCGGCGGAACCCTCGACGACATCGGTGTTGAGGGAGTGTCCGGCGAAGGTACGGTCACCGACTCTGACGACCACGTTCACCTCGGCCATTGCATCCGCGCCCGATGTGACCGGAACCACCCGGTAGTCGATCAATCTCGCTTCGGTTTCGAAGGCAAGCCGAAGAGCGGCGAAGGTGGCGTGCACCATCCCGTCGCCCTGGCCGGTGTAGACCTGTTCGAGGCCGTCCTTGATAACCCTCACGGTGGCAGTTGGGGTGACCTCGTTGCCTCCGGCAACATGCAGGCTCACCAGCTTGACCTTTTCGGTCGATTCGCCGGTCTGATCATCCACGATCGCCCGGACCTCTTCCTCGCCTATCTGGACCTTGCGGTCAGCCAGGTGCTTGAAGCGTTCGAAGGCTCGGGCGAAGGCCTCGGCTTCGAGGGTGATGCCCATTTTCTCGAGGGCGTCCAGAAACCCGGCCCGGCCCGAGTGCTTGCCGAGCACGATCTGGGCGGCTTGTTGCCCCACCATGGCGGCATCCATGATCTCGTAGGTTTCGCGATCCCTGAGCACTCCGTGCTGATGAATGCCGGACTCATGGGCGAAGGCATTGCGACCGACGACGGCCTTGTTGTACTGGACCGGATAGCCCGTGAGCCGTGCCACCAGGCGGGAAGTGTCGTAGAGGTGGGTGGTGTCGACACCGAGATCGACCCCGAAAACGTCCTGGCGAGTCTTGATGGCCATGACAACCTCCTCGATCGAGGTGTTGCCGGCTCGTTCCCCGATGCCGTTGATGGCACCCTCGATCTGGCGGGCACCGGCCGCCAGAGATGCCAAGGAGTTGGCCACCGCCAGTCCGAGGTCGTTGTGGCAGTGGACCGACATGATCACGTCCTCCCGGTTTCCCCGCACTTCCTTGAAGACCCGCTTGAGCAGATCGGCGAAGTCGGTTGGGGTGGCGAACCCAACGGTGTCGGGGATGTTGATGGTCGTGGCTCCCGCCTCTACCGCCGCCTGGCAGACGGCGATCAAGAAGTCGGGTTCGGATCGGGTGGCGTCCTGAGGTGAGAATTCCACGTCGTCGGTGTACTCCCGGGCTCGCCTCACTCCCTCGATCGACGCCTTCATCACCTCATCGGGGGTGAGCCGCAGCATCTTCTCCATATGGATCGCTGAGGTGGACATGAAGACGTGGATGCGGAATCGCTCGGCAGCCTTGAGGGCGTCGTAGGCCTTGTCTATGTCGTCGGGATGAGCCCGGGCCAGCGAGGCGATCACCGGACCCCTGACGTCGGCGGCGATCCGCGAGACGGCTTCGAAGTCACCCGGGGAGGAGGCGGCAAATCCTGCCTCAAGTACGTCTACCCGCAGCTTCGCCAGCTGGTGGGCGATGGTTACCTTTTCGTCCGGTGTCAGGGCGATCCCGGGGGCTTGTTCTCCATCGCGGAGGGTGGTATCGAAGATGATTACACGGTCAGACATGTCGCTTTTCTCCAGTAACTAGTAGGCAGTATGCAGTAAGAAGTAAGACGAGGCCGGGCGCCGGCGAAGCCGGCCCCGGCCGTCAAAGGGCGAGTAACCCGCCGGCTGCGGTGGATCTGCCTGCTGAATACTGCCTACTACCTACCGATGTCTTCATGGCGCGTGCTTTGGTTTCATGAAAGGCATCAATTCCCGCAGTTCGGCTCCCACCACCTCGATGGGGTGGTTGCGGTTGGCCGCCCGTTGCTCGAGCAGGAACGGCGCTCCCTCGCGCGCCTGGGCCAGCCACTCGTTGGCGAATGCCCCGGACTGAATCTCGTCGAGGACCTTGCGCATCTCGGCTTTCGATTCGTCATTGATGATCCTGGAGCCGCGGGTGTAGTCGCCGTACTCGGCCGTGTCCGAAATGGAATAGCGCATCCAGGAAAGTCCGCCTTCGTATAGCAAGTCGACGATCAGCTTCAACTCGTGGAGAGTCTCGAAGTAGGCGGACTCGGCCTGGTACCCGGCATCGACCAGGGTCTCGTAGGCATTCTTGATCAGCTGGGACAAGCCGCCACAAAGGATGACCTGCTCGCCGAACAGGTCGGTCTCCGTTTCCTCTTTGAAGGTCGTCAGCAAGACTCCGGCCCGGGTGCCGCCGATGGCCCAGGCGTACGAGAGGCCAAGGTCGTTGGCTTTGCCGGTGGCGTCCTGGTGCACTGCCAGAAGGCAGGGAACGCCCGAGCCCTCGGTGAAGGTCCGCCTGACGAGATGTCCGGGGCCCTTGGGTGCAACCATCAGCACGTCGACGTCGCCCGGTGGCTCGATCGCTCCGAAATGGATGTTGAACCCGTGGGCGAAGAGGAGGGCGTCATCACGGTCGAGGTTGGGAGCGATGTCGCTCTGGTAGAGATCGCCCATGTGCTGATCGGGCACGAGCAGCATCACGACGTTCGCCCACCTTGCCGCCTCGGCCGGGGTCATCACCTTCAGACCCTCGGCCTCGGCCTTGGCCTTGGAACTGGAACCCTCCTTCAGACCGACCACAACGTCGATCCCCGATTCCTTCATGTTGAGGGCGTGGGCATGGCCCTGGCTGCCGTAGCCGATCACCGCCACCCTGCGGTCCCTGAGCAGCGCCGGATCGGCATCCTTCTCGTAGTAGATCGTTGCCATAGCCTTTTGAACCCTCCGATGGTCTCAGGTGACAGCCCGCAGCTTGGCCGGGCGTCCTTTCGGTTCTCGCGCCAGTGCCACCCGTCCCGACTTGACCAGCTCGATCAGCCCGTAGGGCCGTACCAGCTCGAGGAAGTCGTTGACCTTACGGGGATCACTAGCGATCTGGAAACTGATCGAGTTGTGGGCGACATCGATCGCGATGGCGTCGAAGATCGAAGCAATCTCGAGAATCTCGCCTCGTTTGCCCGCACCACTGGCCACCCGTACCAGCATGATCTCGCGCTCGATGGAAAACGCCGGATCGAACTCGAAGATCTTGACGACGTTGATGAGCTTGTGAAGCTGCTTCTTGACCTGCTCCACCTCCGGGGCATCGACAACGATCGTCATCCTCGACATGCCCTCTTCATGGGAGGGTCCCACCGCCAGCGAATGGATGTTGAATCCTCTGCGGGCCAGCAGCGATGACACCCGGGCCAAAACCCCAGGCTTGTCCTCGACGATTACGGAAAGGGTGTGGTTCATAGAACCTCACTTCGAACGCGCCGCGTGCCGCGCGGCTTCATGGCAAGTCCGATGCTGGTGAAATCACCTTTTCGGACGGTCCCAGGATGACTTCGTCATTGGAACCGCCGGCGGGGACCATCGGAAAGACCATCTCTTCGCGGTCGACCACCATCTCAACCACCACCGGGCGGTCGTCGATCGCCAGTGCCTTCTCCAGCGTTGGACCGACCTCGTCGGGGGTCTCGGCCCGCAAACCGGCACAACCCATGGCCTCTGCCAGTTTGGGGTAGTCGATTCCATCTCCGAGGATGGTTCCCGAGTAGCGACCACCGTAGAAGAGACGTTGCCACTGGGTAACCATGCCGTGGACGCCGTTGTTGAAGACCGCGATCTTCACCGGGATCTTCTCGACGGCCGCAGTGATGAGCTCGTTGAAGGTCATCTGAAAGCAGCCGTCGCCGTCGATGGCGAAGATCAGGTCATCGGGCATGCCGGCTTTGGCCCCGATGGCAGCGGGAACCGCAAAACCCATCGTGCCCAGCCCACCGGAGTTGATCCACCGACGGGGTCGTTCGAACTTCCAGAACTGGCTGGTCCACATCTGGTGCTGGCCCACGCCGGCCACAATGATGGCGTCGCCACCGGTCAGCCGGTAGAGCTCTTCGACCACGAACTGCGGTTTTATCGGTCCATCGGCGTCCTGGTCATAGCGGAGGGGGTAGTCCTGCTGCCAACGACGGATGGTCTCGAGCCAGGCGGTGCGGTCCGGAGCGTCCCTTTCACCCCAGGCTTCGATCATCTGCTCCAGGACCCGCCGGGCGTCTCCCACGATCGGTACATCGGCCACCCGCACCTTGCCGATCTCGGCCGGGTCGACATCAACGTGGATCACCTTGGCGTGGGGTGCGAAGAACTTGGGGTTCCCGGTGACCCGGTCGTCGAAGCGAACTCCGACCGAGACCAGAACATCGGCCTTCTGGATGGCGGTGATGGAGGTGTAGGTGCCATGCATTCCCGGCATCCCCATTGCCAGAGGATGAGAGTCGGGGAAGGCACCACGCCCCATCAGAGTGGTGGTGACCGGTACCCCGCTGATCTCGGCGAACCTGCGCAGTTCGTTGGATCCGTTGGCTTTGATGACGCCGCCACCGACATAAAGCACGGGTCGTTTGGCCCGGGCGATCATCTCGACGGCTTCCTTGATCCGCCGTGGATGACCGTCGACCGTCGGCTTGTAGCCGGGCAGGTTTAGCGGCCGTGGGTCCTTCCAGGAGATGGTCTGGTTGAGGATGTCCTTGGGCAGGTCGACCAGAACCGGGCCGGGCCGGCCGGTTGAGGCGATGTGGAAGGCCTCGTGGATGGTGTCGGCGATATCGGCCGGATCGGTGACGAAGTAGTTGTGCTTGGTCGCCGGCATGGTGATGCCGGTGGTGTATGCCTCCTGGAAGGCATCGTTGCCGACTGAGGTGGTCGGAACCTGCCCGGTGATGGCCACCAAGGGAACCGAGTCCATCAGCGCATCGGCCAACGGCGTGACCAGGTTGGTGGCGCCTGGTCCGGAGGTAGCAATACAGACTCCGACCCGCCCGGTTGCCCAGGCGTAACCCTCGGCCATGTGTCCGGCGCCCTGCTCGTGCCGGGCCAGGATGTGGCGAATCGGGGAGTCGAGAAGCGGGTCGTAGGCAGGGAGGATCGCCCCTCCCGGTACACCGAAGACGATGTCTACCCCTTCGTTCTCCAGGGAGGTGATGAGGGCCTGGGCTCCGGTCATCTTGGTCAT